>JASHRI010000419.1 GCA_030037435.1 Candidatus Acidiferrales bacterium
GCGGCCGCTGCGTTTCTGACCGACAGATACGGTGTGGCGGCATTGCGATGCTCGGAAATTGCCTGCGCGGTGCTGGCCATGGTTGCTCTCCTTTCCAAATTCGCCTTAAGACGTTCCCTGAAAGCGGCGCGTGGAAGATCGCGCAGCCCCGAAACCACCTCGATCACTGCACCGAAACTCGGATCGTAGGGGCGCGATGCGTCTCCACGCGACACAGGCACGCCCGGAGGACCCAGAAGGGCGCTCACCACTCGATCGAGTTGTTCGCTTTGCGTCGGCTTAGGCATTGCTGTCACTCACTTGCGCCGCTTCCTTCCCCATTGTTCCCGCAACGTGCGAATGGCGCGAAATTGCAACTGCTTGATCGCGCCATCGGTGCGCTTCAACTCCCGCGCGATTTCGGCGATGCTTTTCCCTTCGGCGAAACGCATCTCGACCACATGCCGCTGATCCACCGGCAACTCGTCGACCAGTGCAAAGAGCCGCGCCCGGCGCTCGATTTTTTCAGGATCGATATTTTGCCGGTCGTCCGGCGGATCGTCTGCAATCGCACTTCCCCGCTCGCGCCCCGCGCGCTGCCAGCGATCCGCGATTGCGTTCGAAGCAATCCGATAGAGCCACGCCGCAAAGGGAACTCCGCGCCATTCGAAATGCCCCAGATTCGCGAGCGCCTGCTGGAACACCTCAGAGGTCAAATCCTCCGCGTCCGCTCGGCTTTCGACGCGGCTTGCGACAAATGCATACACACGACGAAAGTTCTCGTCGTAAAGCTCTGCGAAACGGCGCGGATCTTTCTGTGCCGCTTCGACGAGAAGCCGCTCCCGGGCGTCGGTCTTCGCTGTCATCAATCGTGGTCTCAGAGACCTGCTTCGAATTCCTTAGCGAGCCGCTTGGGCGCCACGTTGCACCAGGCGGCGGCCAGTGCGCTGCGCACGCTCGCTTTTTTGGCCGCTCGCAGCTTCACATTGGTGGCGCCCTTGCGTCCCCAGCCGCCTTTGACCGGCACGAAACCAGCGGGGTCGGCCTCGATAAATTCCGCCTGCTGTTCGGGAGTCAGCTTCACCATGGCCCACTGCGCATCCAGATATCCGACCGTCGCGAAAATTTTTCCGCAGACGCGAAAATCGGGGTGGTTTTGGTGCGCACTCTCGGACGTCTCGGGAAAATCGAGAGCCATACGCCGAAAGTCGTTTCTCGTCATGATTCGATCTCCGCGGCCTCAATAGGTAAACCGATGGAACGCCGAAAGGTTACGCGTAACTTACAGCCGCTATTACTCAGCCGCACGGAGTGCGGAAGCGTCCACGGAGGCACGCACGGATGCTTTCAAGGGGCGCGCAGTGATAAAGGCGGCGATAAACAGGATCCCAAGCAGGCCATGAGTGGAGGCATTCAGTACCAGCGTGGTGCGAGTCACCTGGCCACGCGTCGAGAGAACCGCGAGGGTGATCATCCAAAGCACCTTTTCCAGCACCGCTGGAATCATGAGGGCGCGGTATTGCCTCGGATTCCAGCCGATGACGAAGAACGCCGCCTGCCACGCCACCAGCGTTGCAAGGAAGCCGTAATACATGTAGTTGCCGGGCGCGCGATAAAGCGGGACAAGCGCGAAGATGCCAAACGCTCCTGCGATCCAGAACACAATCCTTGCGAATATCATGTTTCCCTCGAAGCGCCGAAGCGGACGTGCCATCGGCGAGGTTTTTCCCGTGTTTGTGGCAAGTATCCTAAGGCCATCGGCCGCGACAGACAAAATTTAAGCAGAAATCTAGGCCCCGACGCGCGGCGTCGCCTCCACAATCGAAACTTCCTGCTCCGCCCCGTCCTCTCCGGTCACGGGAATCACACGCTGCATTTCGAATCCCCCAGCATCCAGAAGCGATTTCCATTCGGATGCGCTGCGCTCCTTGCCGCCGGTCACAGCCATCATGTTCAAGTCGCTCATCAAGCGGCCTTCAAGCTTCGGATCAGCCTGCGAAATCACATCCGGCAGCACAAATTCCACGATCAAGAGCACGCTTCTCGGCCCCATCACCGCGCGGCAATTCTTGAGAATCTTGATCGCGGCGCCGTCCACACAGCCATGCAACACATGCTTCAACATGTAGACGTCGGCGCCAGCGGGAACCGCTTGCGACAAGTCTGCCGCAATCAGCTTGCAGCGATCTTGCAATCCGTCCGCCTGAATGCGCGGAACCGCGGCATCGATCGATTCCGGCCGATCCACGAGCATTCCCGCGACACGCGGATAGAGCTTCAGCACGGCGCTAATCAACGCACCGCCGCCTCCACCAAGATCGGCCACCACGCGCCCGCTACTGAAGTCCCAAGCGCGCGCGATTGGCATGTAGTCTTCGGCAGGAGCCGTACCCATCACCGCTCGGAAGATCGAGCTAGCGTCGGGATCTTTATACCAGCGCGATACGATCCCGGCGCTCTCCATCAGGCGCCCCGCGCTTTGGCCGGTGCGCACGCAATCGGTGAGATACGACCACATATCAGCCAGCAGGTCGGACCAGAACACGACCGCATACCATGCGGTATTCGCAGCATCCTTGCGAAGAGGCTCGCCGAGCGAGGTGAGTACGAATTTGCCCGGCGAAGTTTCAGCGACAACGCCAATGCTCGCCAGAGCGCGCAGCAACCGATACAGCGAGTTGCGGTCGGCTGCGCACTGCTTGGCCATTTCATCCACGCTACGCTCACCGCCGGCAAGCGCGTCGGCCACGCCCAATCGCGCGGCCGCGCAGAGCATTCGGCTGCGAGAATAGGCCATCGCCATTTCCAGCAAAGTCGAGTTGGGCATCACGTTGCCAATGCCGTGTCCTGTCGCCATTCCTGCCCCCTGAACAAAATATCAACCGGCGAGCCGGCGAAAAGTTACGCCGAAACTTTCACCCTGCACTACTCGGCAGCGCGTGCCGCTTCCAGC
>JASHRI010000049.1 GCA_030037435.1 Candidatus Acidiferrales bacterium
GTTCTCCTCGCCACTCAGAATGTCCGGCTCACCGCAAACCGGAGGGTCGAAGGCGCCTCAAACAGGCCCGGAGGAATCGTCTGTGTCGACTGGGCCTGCCCCAGAATATTCTGGAGCTGCGGCACAATCTGACTGTCGTAAACGCCCAACTGCTGCAACGACTCCCGCACCGCCGGCTGGAAATAGAAGCCGCCCAGCGGTGGCGTAATGGTTCGATTCAAACGCAGGTAATTGTAAGCGTAATAGATGCGAAATGGAGCTTGGACAATAGGCAGCTGTATGTCCAGCTCGATCCCGGCTGAAGTATGTGGCCTGAAATTCGTGCCTGGGGCAATCGGCAAGTTGCGCGAAATGTTCAGACACGGTGTGCCCGGCAGGCAAGGGAAATCCGGATTTGGGTACTGTTGCTGCAACGGAGCGATCGCCGTCGGATCCAGCTCCAACTGCGACTGGCGCAATATGCCGCTCACGCCAAGGTCGTTGAAAAACCGGAGTTCCAAGTAATGAGCGTAGAGCGGCACCCTGTATTCCACATTGGCTACAGCGGTGGTATCGCCGCCGGGACGACTGGGTACAAATTCCAACACGTTGACCGGGACGGTCTGCAGAGTTGGGCGCCCCTGCGTGAGAACCTGCGGATTCAAGAAGCTGACGTCTACAGTGGTCGAGTCCGGAATAAAGACAAACGGCGAAATCGTGTAGAAATCGTAGCCGCGCACGTCCTGCTCGCCGCCGAGGTAGTATCGGCTCTGGGGAGGAACATCTTTGCCGCCGTAACCGGTGATCATGTACGTCTTGAAATGAAGGGCGATCACATTGCGGTGGTGATAGTTCGGGTGGTAGTACGAAGTCTCGAAATTACTACTGACCGTATTGACGTTGCCGAGTAGAGGACCGCCTTGCAAGCTGGCTCCATAATAAAAGCTATGGCCTGCGGTTGGGTCGGTGGGGCTATTGACGTTGCTGTATTGAATGGTTGGAGTCAGGGTGCTCGCGTGTATGCCATTCAGCGCGGAAGGCCCAGCGAGGCTGGTGAATTTGGTCAGTTCAAATAGCAGCGTCGCCGATGAACTGAACGGCGTGATGTCCGTGGTGGACCAGCCATAGGTGAGGCCGACGCGCGTGAATCCCGACTTAGAGAGTTTTCGCACTGGATAGCTAGCGAAAATCGTAAAGCCCTTGGAATTTGTGTTGTAGTTTTCCTGCAGCGCGGGATCGATGGCCACCTGCTGCCCGAACAGCAGTCCCTCCTGCTGGGCGGTGTTGTAATCGAATTTGGAATAAAAGACCGTGAATCCTGTGGAAATCGGCCGATCAAACAAATACGGTTCTGTAAAACCGAACTGAACGCTGCTCGCAATATTCCCGATTTGCGCGGAAAGCGTGAGCGTTTCGCCCAATCCTAGGAAGTTGTTTGTCTGATATGAAAAGCCGACGAAACTTCCTTGCAGGCCGCTCACGCCACCCGAGAATGTGATCGATTGTTTGCCCTTTTCCTTCAGTTTAAGCAATATATCGACCGTCCCTGCCTTCACGTTGCGCTTGATCTCCGCGTCCTCGGGCTTGATGGTATTGAAATATCCGAGCTGATTTAGCCGCAGTATGCTCAATTCCCATAGGCGGTTGTTGAACACCTGGCCTTCGTCCAGCAGCAGCTCACGGCGGATCACTTTGTCGCGCGTCGTGGTGTTGCCTGAAAATTCAATGCGGCGCACGAAGTAAGCCTTCTGCTGATCGAACTGGAGCGTTAAATTCACCACCTTCTTGGCGTCGTCCACGTCGAACAGCGGTTCCGGCGTGAAGTCGATGTATCCGTATTGGCCGTACAGCTTTTTGTACGTATCGAGTGACTTGCGGATCTTGTCGGCGTCGAAAATGTCGCCCTGCTTCAACGGGAATACTCTTGCGAGGATGTCGGGCTTGAAGATCAGCCCTTCGTCCGGATCGGCGCTACGAAACGTCAACTTACCCATGCGATATTGTTCGCCCTCGTCGATCGTCACGACGATATTCGTGGCTTTGCCATGCTTGCTGCCGATTCCCGGCCAGGGCCCCGGAATACCTCCGCGGTTCACATCCACGGTCTTCGTGCTGGCAACGTTTACGTCCACTTTGAAGTAGCCGTGATCCTGATAGAGCCCGCGAACGCCGACTTCGAGGTCTTCGTCAAGCTTGGGGCGGTCAAACGTCTTGCTCATGATTGGGATATATGTGATGCCGAGCGGAATGGCAATCGGCCGGTCGTGGCGCATGGCGCGAATCAGCCGTCGATCCGAAAACGCCTTATTTCCAACGAAACTGATCGTTCCCACTTTAACCTTCGGACCCTCGTCAATGTTGAACACGAGTTTCACGGCGTTGGTGGCGGGAATGCGTTCGTAGGTCGGCTTTACTGTTGCGAATTGGCGCCCGTGTTCCGCCAACAATTCCTTGATCACCACCTCGGCGCGCTTCACCTTGGTCGGATCGAACTGGCTCTCGACCGATAGTCCGACCTTCTTGTCCTTAAAAGCGTCCAAAATGTCTGATTCTGTGATCGATTTGTTTCCTTTGTACTCGATCCGGCGGATGATCGGCCTCTCCACCACATGAAAGATGATAATTTTCCCGTTCGGCTGGTCTGGATCGTCTTGCACCTCCAGCCGGATATCCTCGAAAAATTGTGTGTTCCAAAGTGCCTGGAAATCCCGGCGCACGGCGTCTACGCTGTACGGATCGCCTTGCCGCGAAAAAATGCGCGCCATCAGCGTATCGCGCTGGATGCGCCGGTTTCCGTCGAAATAAATCTTTGTGATGATGTATTGCTGTTGGCCGGCTTCAGGTGGTATCGCCTGTTGAGCCGACAGGATTTGCGCGACGGCGAGAAACACTAGAGACACAACCGCCAGGATTTTCAGTTCACGCGCACAAACGTTCCTGTTCGCGGCCAAGGCTCTAGTCAAGGCCGCATTTCCCGCCCAAGATTTTTTGCTCCCCCGCCGGATGGGTCGTATCCGGCACGCGCGTAGGATTCTTAGTGGGCCACCGGGGTTGCTTCCGCGACAGGACGGAATGCGAGGCCGTCGCCGGAGAGAAAAACCTCCAGCGTGGCGGGTCTCTGCAGCCCATCCTGAATCAGAGCTTCCGACAGTGGGTCTTCAACATACTTCTGCAACGCGCGCCGCAGGGGCCGCGCGCCATAGTTCCGGTCGCCGCAAGTCTTCTCGAGAATCCACTGGCGAGCCTCGGGTGTGATCGCAATCTGCACCTGCCGATGCACCAGCGTCTCGTTCATCTGCCCGACCAACAGGTCAATGATCAGAAGCAGATCATTGTCCGTCAGCGAATTGAATAGAATCACTTCATCCAGGCGATTCAAAAATTCCGGATTGAACACGCGCTTCACTTCGCTCATCACCATATCGTCCTGGCTCTTCGACGCGGCCAGTACGTCTTCCGACTGGAAGCCGAGACCGGATTGCTTTTGCAGCTGCCGCGCGCCGATGTTCGAGGTCAGGATGATGATCGTATTCCGGAAATCGACCGTGTTGCCGATCCCATCGGTCAACTGTCCGTCTTCGAAGACTTGCAACAAAATATTGTAGACATCTGAATGAGCCTTCTCGATTTCGTCGAGCAGGATCACGGAATAAGGCGTGCGGCGCACCCGCTCCGTCAACTGGCCGCCCTCTTCGTATCCAACATATCCCGGAGGCGCTCCGATCAGCTTCGACACCGAATGCTTTTCCATATACTCCGACATATCGAAACGGATCAGCGACTTCTCGCTGCCAAACAGGAACTCTGCCAGCCGGCGCGCCACTTCCGTCTTGCCCACGCCGGTCGGCCCCAAAAAGAGGAAGCAACCCACCGGGCGGCCCGGCGCTTTCAGTCCCGCTCGGCTGCGGCGAATCGCGCGCGCCAGCGCCGTGATGGCCTTGTCCTGGCTGATGATGCGGCGATGCAATTCTTCTTCGATGCGCAGCAGTTTTTGCTGCTCGTCTTCCTTGATCGACGTAACCGCGATGCCCGTCCATCGCGCCACCACTTCTTCGATATCTTCGCGCGTCACCACTCCGGTTGCCGAGTCGTCGATCTTCAGTTTCTCGCGCAACGTCCGCAGATGTTCTTTTTCTTTGCGTTCTTCTTCGGAGTAGAACCGTGCCTTCTCGAACTCGTGGTTCTGGATCGCCGTTTCCATCCGGTGCGTGATGAACTTCACGCGCTTCTGCACCTCGGAAACTTCGTCCGGCAGCATCGCTTGGCGCAATTTCACGCGCGCCCCTGCTTCGTCGAGCAGGTCGATCGCCTTGTCGGGCAGGAAGCGGTCGGGAATGTAGCGGTTCGATAGATACACTGCATAGCGCACGGCATCTTCCGTGTAGCTGACCGCGTGGAATTTTTCGTAGCGGTCGCGCACGCCCTGCAACACGCGAATGGCTTCATCTTCGCCAGGCGCGGAAACCTTCACGGCCTGAAATCGGCGTTCGAGCGAACGGTCTTTCTCCACCGACTTGCGATACTCGGCCGGCGTAGTGGCGCCGATGCACTGCACCTCGCCCCGGCTCAACGCGGGTTTCAGGATATTCGCGGCATCCAGCGATCCCTCCGCCGATCCCGCTCCCACCAGCGTGTGCAGCTCGTCGATGAAGACGATCGAGTTCTGGCTCTCCATTAACTCTTTCATGATCGTCTTCAGCCGCTCTTCAAACTGCCCGCGATACTTGGTGCCCGCCACAATCAGCGAAAGATCCAGCGACAAAATCCGCTTGTCCGCGAGAAACGGCGGCACATCTCCATCGGCAATCCTCTGCGCCAACCCCTCGACGATCGCCGTCTTGCCCACGCCCGGCTCGCCGATCAGCACCGGATTGTTCTTGGTGCGGCGGCACAAAATTTGGATCGCCCGCTCCAGCTCGCGATCACGGCCCACGAGCGGATCGAGTTGACCCTCCATTGCGGCCTGCGTCAGGTCGCGGCTGAATTCAGCAAGCAGGGACGCTTCTTTTGGCCGGTTCACAGGCACCTTCTCTCCCGTGCTGCGCGCCAGTTCCTCGCGCACGGTGGACAGCCGCAATCCCCGTTCCAGCAGGATTTCGGCTCCAAAGGATTTTTCCTCCCGCAAGACTCCCAGGAGCAAGTGTTCCGTTCCCACGTGCTTGTGCCCGAGCCGCTCCGCTTCTTCCGCGGAGTAATTGAGGATGCGCTTGCACTCCTGGCTCAGCGGAACCTCGACCGAAGTCGAGATGCGCTCGCGGACCGTGATCCGCGACTCAATCTCTTTCCGGATCGACTCGATCGACCCATGGGTGCGCAGGAATCGGTTCGCCAGCGCCTTATCCTCGCGCAGCAGACCGAGTAACAAATGTTCCGTCTCGATGTACGGGCTGCCGTACTGGCTCGCCTCATAGCGCGCGAAAAAGATTACTCGCCGGGCCTTTTCTGTATAGCGCTCAAACACGGTTCACCTGCGGTCCTCCAGAATATTTGATTCAGCATCCGCCAGGCGCGCTGCACCCGCTGCCGCCCTCGCCGGCGTTTCTATGCCCGGCGTCAGCTTTCCGCGTTGTAATGACAGTACGCGGTCCGCCCGCCGCGCCAATGCAAGATTGTGAGTTGCCAGAATCGATGTTAGATGGTGAGATCGGTGAAGCCGCTCGAACAGTTCGAAAATCTCTTCGGCGCTCCGTTCGTCCAGATCTCCTGTCGGCTCGTCGGCCAGCAGTATCGCCGGTTCATTCACCAGCGCCCGCGCAATCGCCACGCGCTGCTGCTCGCCACCCGAAAGCGCGCCTGCGTTCTGTCTCGCGCGACTGGCCAATCCCACCTGTTCCAACCAGCCTTCTGCCGTCCGCAGCGCCTCGCCTGGCGCTTTGCCTTCCATCAGTAAGGGCATCGCCACATTTTCTGCAGCCGTGAAATCCGGCAACAGATGGTGGCGCTGCCACACAAATCCGACGCTTCGATTTCGGTATTTCGCCAGTTCAGCCTCAGCAAGCGAAGCTAGCGAATTTCCGGCGAAGTATACTTCACCGCTCGTCGGAGTGTCCAGCGCGGCCACCAGGTGCAAAAGCGTGCTTTTTCCCGCTCCAGAGGGTCCGACAATCGCAATCATCTCGCCGCGCTCAATCTCGAGATCGATTCCATCGACGGGCGTGATCGGGTGTGAACCGGAGTAGAACGTTTTGCGAAGGTTTTCAGCGCGCAGAATCGGCTGCAGGGTCTCGACCGCTTGGCCTGTCGAGCCGTCGAGGGCTGTATCCGTACTTGTATGCCTAGACGCCACCACCCATCCTCTCACATTTTAGATGCCGAACCGCCCCGTCCGTATGTCCTTGCTTTGCAGCACATAGTCTCGGAGAGGCCGCAAAAGTGCCCATTTCTTTTCACACTTGTCCTCTGCCATTCCATTCGTTGCCACGGCCTGTTGCCAAATTATGGCAGCCCTCTAAAATCCTTCTTATTTTAACACGCGCGTGATTCACACGCGAATCGAAGCGCTGATGCGACCGACTCGACGAACTGATCGATTCGTTCGGGTAGACCGCGTGGAGATTTGGCGTGCCCGACGGGAGTTTCAGACCTACTCAAACCGGAGGATTTCGACAGGCAAGATTCGAGAAGCAGAGCGAGCCGGAGGAATGGTGGCCGCGATACTGATAGCCAGTGCCGCTGCCGCAATCCAGATCGCGTCGAAGCTGTTGGGATGGAATGGCACGTAAGGAATCGCGTAGACCTGAGGATTCAGCGGAATGAGCTGCCAGTGGTTGGCGATCAGCGCGATGCCGTATCCCGCCACTAACCCCGCAACGGTCCCGGCGAGGCTGACCGCCAGCCCCTGCAAAATAAAGATCCGTCGCACTTGTGCGCGGCGCGCCCCCATGGCCATCAGTACTGCAATATCGCGCGCACGATCGGCCACAGTCATCGTCAGCACAACTAAAATGTTCAGTCCCGCCACGAACGTGATCAACCCTACGAAGAGTGCCGTCACCAGCTTCTCCAGGCTGAGCGCGCGAAACAATGCACTATTCTCGTCCATCCAAGTGTCCGCCGTGAACCCAGGCCCGGCGCGCCGCACCAGTTCGTCGGCCACTTTCCGCGCCTCATCCAGTTTATCCACGCGCACCTCGAGCAGGTTCACCACATCGCCCACACCGGCCAGTTCCTGCGCCGTGGGCAGCGTCACGAAAGCCCAGTTCGCGTCGTAGTCGTAAAATCCCGAATCGAAAATTCCTGTCACGCGAAATCGGCGCGAGCGCGGAAGCATGCCAAAGGGCGTCAGGTTTCCCTGCGGGCTCGTTAGCGTCACGTAATCCCCCACGGCGATTCCTATATCCTCGGCCAGCAGATGCCCGATCACTAGAGCGGGAATGCCATCCTTCTCCGCCGTCAAATCGTCCGAGCCCTTCACCACGTGTTTCAGCGCGCCGCCCGCGCGAAGTTCCAGCGCCGGATCGACTCCTTTCAGCACCAGCGGATGCGCGCGCCCACCAATCGAAAGCAACACGGTGTTGTACACGGCTGGCTCGATCGAGCGCACATCCGGCGCGCTCTCAAGCCGCGCGATCAGCGCCCGATAGTCACGAATGCCGTCCGGATCGAGTGGTTTCAAATTGGCGTGGGCCGTCACGCTGAGCAGCCGATCGCGAATCGCCTGGCGGAAGCCAGTATTCATCGAAAGTGCGATCACCAGCGTAGTGACGCCTGCAGCCACGCCGATCATCGCCAGCAATGTCACCAGTCGCAACACGGCGGGCCGGTTCGGCGATCGCAAGTACCGCAGCGCCACCATCCATTCGAATGTCATTTCGATCTCTGGCCTGGAGCTGTGTCGTCTGATCCATTCGCCTCACTGGAATCTGTGTCGGCAGCTTCTGCCGTCCCGGCGCGCAGCAGAGGAAACAAAATCACTTCGCGGATCGCGTGCGAATTCGTCAGCAGCATCACCAGCCGGTCGATGCCGATGCCTTCGCCGGCCGTCGGTGGCAGACCGTGGCTAAGCGCCCGGATGTAGTCAATATCAACTTCCTTCGGCGACTCCTGTCCGCCCTTCTCTACCTGTTCACGGAAGCGGCGCTCCTGATCCGCCGGGTCGTTTAGCTCCGAGAAGCCATTCGCGATTTCCATGCCTGCGATGAAAAGCTCAAATCGGTCTGCCAGCGAGGGCTCGTCGGCGCGACGCTTCGCGAGCGGCGAAATTTCGATGGGGAAATCGTAAATGAACGTCGGCTGCACGAGGTGCTTTTCAGCGATCAGCTCGAACAGTTCACCGACGAGTTCTCCATCCGACGGGCTGCCGAATTCCCCCGCCAAGTCGGTACCCTGTGCGCGCGCGAATTCGTTGTAGCGCTCTGCCGCGCGGCGTGGCCCTCCCCGCGCCACAATTTCAGCGGTGCTGGGCGCCGGACCTGTCGCGGCTGGCCAATATTTGCAAATCGCCTCGCGCATGGAAAGTCGCGTGAATCGGCTGAAATCGAGCGTCGCTTCTCCATAGGTGATCGCAGCGGTGCCGCACACGGTCGTCACCAACTCGCGAAACAGAGTCTCAGTCAGATCCATCAGCGCGCCGGCGTCACTGTATGCCTGATAAAACTCCAGCATTGTGAATTCCGGCTGATGAATCGCGTCAATTCCCTCGTTTCGAAAATTTCGGTTAATTTCATACACGCGGTCCAGGCCCCCGACCACGAGCCTCTTTAGATAGAGCTCCGGCGCGATGCGCAAATAAAGGTCCATGTCGAAGGTATTGTGGCGGGTCACAAATGGCCGCGCCGTCGCGCCCCCGAGAATCGGGTGCATCATCGGCGTCTCCACTTCCACATAGCCTCGTTCGTCGAAAAATCGCCGCAACTCGCGAATAATCTGCGCGCGGCGCAGAAATATTTCGCGCGCTCGCTCGGTCACGATCAGGTCCAGATACCGCCGGCGGTAGCGCATTTCTACGTCCGCCAATCCGTGCCATTTCTCCGGCAGCGGCAGCAGTGCCTTGTTCAACAAGGTGAGCTTTTCCACCCACACAGTGAGTTCGTTGGTCTTCGTTCGGAACAAATGGCCTGAGACGCCAATGATGTCGCCTAGGTCAAGAAGCTGAAACAGCTTGTACGCCGCTTCGCCCACTACGTCGAGCTTCACGTAAATCTGCAGCCGCACTCCGTCGCCCGTCAGGTGCGCAAAAGCGGCCTTCCCATGCGGCCGCAGAGCCACAATGCGTCCCGCCACGCGCACTTCCACGCGTTCTGCTGAGAGCTGCTCCGCTCTGCGCTGGCCAAATTGCTCACCAATCTGTTTCGGCGTGTGCGTCCAGTCGTATTTCGCGGGATAAGCTGCGTGGCCCAGGGACTCGATTTCGTTCAGTTTCTTGCGCCGCTGCAGGTACTGATCGAGGGGTTCAAATTCCAACGGGACGATCCTTTCGCGCGCGGGCCTCTTCGGGGAGCCGGGCGGCAGTATAGCGGGGGTGTTCAAGAAGCGTCAAGAAAACGCCCCGCAATCGGCCCTCACTTGAACCAGGTGGTATAATCCCGCATCTGTCCGGGGGCAGTGGTGTTTCCTAGGCGAAAGGCGCTGGTTTTTTCCGCACGTCAAAGGGTTTCTGACGATTGGATCACCGCTCTGCCGCGGGATAAATCCGATCTTTTTGAAATCGTCGTTCGGCGCTGGGAGTGTTCCTACGCGATGATGAGCGTCGCGCTCGACGATGCACTCTCGCTCCGCTCCCGTGGCGAATTGGTTTGCGCCCGTCAGCAGGCCTCTGTCGCTTCCGATCTTCTTGAACAGCTCGCCGGATCGCTGGTTTCATTCTGCGACACAGTTTCCGCTCGCGGCCGATCAATCGACGAAATTCCGGCGGTCGAGCCTCTGCGGGCAAAGTTTTTCCGAGGCAACACTGGCCAGAGCGCAGCCTCGTGGAACGGAATTCTTCACCGGGTATTGTTCGACGGCCGCTCGCGCTTTTTCCACAAGCTCCGCATTCTTTCCGATACCCTGCGCGAACTGGACCGCGAATTTCGAGAGGTCGCGGGTGATATATCCAAGGGCTTGGCGACCCAGCCTGCCGATTCTTGGACCAGGCTGGATACGCTCCATTACGATTTCAACACCTGCCTCCGCGAGACCGAGATCGTGCTGAAATCTTTTCTCCGCGCCTTGCCGTCCGATCAGTTGCCGGCACTGGCAAGTGAACTAGACGCCCCCGTACATACCAAGCGCCTGCCGGTGAACCCGCGCCTTTCCGGCGCCCCAGCCTGAACTTTCAGTTCGTCCCAGCAACTATTTGGCGCCATCCGCGTTCCAATGGCTTACGGACGGCCTGACGGCATCCGTCTAAAATCCGGCTCGCTGGACCTGCAGCCCAATTCGGAAGAAAATGGATACGCCTTGCCGCCAGGCTCATGCATCCAACGGGGATCATCCCCCATTGGCGGTTTCCGTGGGTTTTTCGGAGGCAAGGCAGTTGTGCGGCAGGAACAGCTAGGACAACTTCTGGAGCGACCGACGCATCGCAGTGAGGGATGCGTCCCGACGGGTAGCGTGGCCCGACCGAGACGAACCGAGACTGGGGAGATTCCGGAGCCGGATGCGATCCGGCTTGCCCAGAAAGGCGATGCGGCGGCATTCGAACGCCTTTATCAGTTACATAACCGCCGCGTGTATTCGTTGTGCCTTCGGATGGTGGGGAATGTTGCCGAGGCGGAGGACCTGACGCAGGAGGCTTTCCTCCAGCTGTTTCGCAAGATCTCCACATTCCGCGGTGAATCGGCATTTTCGACCTGGCTGCATCGCCTGGCAGTGAACGTTGTGCTCATGAAACTGCGAAAGAAGTCGGGCAAGGAGACTTCTCTCGAACAGGTGACGGAGCCCGACGAAGAGTCCGGAACTCCTCGGAGGGATTTCGGCGGGCCGGACGTCAGGCTGAGCGGTTCGATCGATCGCGTGAACCTCCAGCGAGCCGTCGAGCAATTGCCGCCGGGATACAAGGCGGTGTTCGTGCTCCACGACGTGCAGGGGTTCGAGCACAACGAGATCGCGGAAATCATGGGTTGTTCGATCGGGAACTCGAAATCACAGCTTCACAAGGCTCGCATGCGTCTGCGCGACCTGTTGCACGAGACCGTTCGTGCGAAGGCTCGTGAGGACCGCCGGGCAGCGGGTGGCTTCTCCGGCGGCAAGGACTGAGAAGATGAGTATCATAAATTGTAGCGAATTTCTGGATCAAATCGACGAGTGGCTTGACGGCAACCGCACCGCGGCTGCCAACGAACATGCGCGCGAGTGCGCGCATTGTAGCGGCGTGGTTGCCGACTTCTCCGCGATCCGCGCAACGGCGCGCTCCTGGGACGATGACGTTGCGCCATCTGCTCACCTGTGGACCTCGCTGCGGGCGCAGCTCGTACAGGAAGGCTTGATTCGCGGCGAAGCGGCCGCGCGCCAGAGTTCCGCGCATCGCTGGTTCGGATGGCTCGATGTGTTCTCGGTGACGCCGCGTCCCGCCATGGCCGGCGCCTACTTGATCGCGCTCGTTGCGATCTGTGCCATCCTTGTGGGGCCCACCGACCGGCAGTTGAACAACTCCGAATGGCTTGAGCGAACGCAAACTTCGTCCAACAGGATCAACGCTCAGCTCGACACTTTTGAGCAGGACACAGTTTCCTCTCTTGCCACATCGAGCCCGACGGTAAGGGCTTCGCTGCACCAGAGCCTGGCAATTGTTGACAACTACATCGCTTTGTGTGAAAAGAGCGTGCACGAAGAACCCGAAAGCGAAATAGCGCGGGACTATCTCTACCAGGCGTATCAGCAAAAGGCTGACCTGCTGGCCGAGATGAGCGAGCGCGGAGATGACGGCCGATGAGCACCCAGCCCTCTAGTCCGTTTCAGCTTCGTTGGCGATCTGCGAGCATTCTGATCCCAAGCCTCTTGCTGCTCAGTGCCGGCACTGCCAGAGCCGATCGGATGGTGCAGCACTTCAAGGTGGACGCTCGTCCGGTGATCACGATCCACAATCCCAGCGGCAACGTGACCATCAAAGCCTGGACGAAATCGGAAGTGATGGTGATTGCGGACCGCGTTCCTAATCAAGTGGAGGTGGTGGCGGAGCAAACTGGCAATCGCGTGGACATCACTACGCTGCAGGCTTCGGACTCGGTTGCGCCCGAAAATATGCGCGCCGATTACACGATCAACGTTCCAGAAGACTCGGAGTTGCAGATTCACGACGACTCGGGCTCGGTGGCCGTGAACAACGTGCTCGGCGACATGAACGTGGAGACGATTGGCGCGGGCGTGGATCTGGAAGACGCTGCGGGCTACTTGACAGTCAAAACGGTTGGCGGCGCATTTCAATGCGTGCGCTGCGCCGGCCGCGTGGAAGTTTCTTCGATCAGCGGCAATTTCCGGCTGGTCGACTTGCGCAGCTACCACGTGCGCGCGCAAACCTCCACAGGCAACATTCTCTTCAGTGGTGAATTCCTTCCCAATGGCATCTATCAGCTCAAAAATTACAGCGGGGTGATCGAAGTGCGCTTCTCTCCGGGCGATTCCTTCGATCTCAGTGCCACTTCGCTCAAGGGCAAAGTGAACAACGAGGCGAAGCTGGCTCCGCCGGCGCATCCCGGCCGCTACGAATCCCGCTACGGCAACAGCCTGTTCGGCTCGTTCAACTCCGGACGCGCCAAGGTCGAGCTGACCTCCTTCGATGGTACAATCAACATCCGCAAGCGGGACTAATTTCGTTTTTTCGCTTCGCGGATTGCATTCGCAATGACCACCGATATTCGCGTGCGCAAACTCGTCTGCCTGACCGGATTCATGGGCAGCGGTAAATCCACCGCCGCGCGTTTGCTGTCGAGCCAGCTCGGATGGACCAACATCGACCTGGATAAGCGCATCACCGACGCCACCGGCAGCACGATTCCCGAAATTTTTTCGCGCATGGGCGAGCCCGAGTTCCGGCGCATGGAGCGCGAGCAATTGGCGCGCATCGTGGCCGAAGCGGCGGAATCTTCGAAGCCGCGCATCGTCTCGCTCGGAGGCGGCACGACCGCGCAACCGCAAAACCTGGCGCTGCTTCGCGAAAGCGGCGCGATTCTGATCTGGCTGCGCTGCCCGATCGAGCAGTTGCTGCTGCGGTGCGCGCAGATCACAGACCGTCCGCTCTTTCGCGACGAGGCGAGCTTTCGGCGGCTTTACGAAGAGCGATTGCCTTTCTACGAAATGGCGGATTTTGCCGTGGACAGCAGCCCGGAGCCGCCGCGCGTGGTGGAGCAAATTCTGGCGCTGGGAATTTTGCCGGGAGTAACGGTGTGACGCGCTGGACCGCGCCGATTCGCGCCGTGGCCGCTGCTGCGATTCTTGCCGCGCTCGCGTCCATCGCGATGATGGCGGGCGCGCGTTCTTCATCGTCTTCGGCTTTTTCATCAGACAAAGGAAAATTCCACATTCTGGTGAACGGGCAGGAAGTGGGCAAGGAAGATTTCGATCTTGGCCCGAACGGCGGCGGCTGGGTCGCTCACGGCGCGTCTGAAATTCAAACTCCGCAGGGCGTGCAGCACGTGACGGGCACGCTGGAACTTCATGCCGATGGCACTCCGGCGCGCTACGAATGGACGCTGCAGGGAGCGAAAAAGGCCACGGCGGTGGTCACATTCCAAGGCTCGATGGCCACGATCGATCTGCACGTGCAAGGCACGCAACCCTACACGCAGACGTTTACTTTTCAATCGCCGCGCGTCGCAATCCTCGACAACAATTTGTACGATCAATATGGGATTCTCGCGCGCCTTTACGATTGGCAGGCCAAGGGCACGCAGACTTTTTCCGTCCTGATCCCGCAGGAGCTGACGCCGGGAAGCGTGACCGTGGAATCGCTGGGCAAGCAGGACGTGAATGGCAAAAAGCTGGACGAACTGCAAGTGAAGACCGAAGACTTGGAAGTGGACCTTTTCCTCGACGGCAACCGGCTGGTCCGCATCGTTTCCCCGAGCACGAACGCCGAAATTCTGCGCGAATAGACGAAGAAACGGCGAAAGCAAGGCCGGCCGTTTAGAGTTTCGATTAGAATAGGCCCGGGCCTTTTGTTTTCTGTCACTTAGACCCATTTCTAATCGAGAGGGAGTTTCGATTAGAACGCTGCTCCGGACGCGTCGAGCGAGCCCGAAGCGCGAAGGGGCCGAACAATAATTTGTGATCGCCCGGCTGACGACAGCTCGGCCGCTGTGCCGTCGCCCCCCACGGCGGGCAAGCACGCCACGGCGCGCAAGCCGAGCGTCGATGCCGCCCTCTACTTCTCCGTACACCTTATCTCTCCTCCTCCGAGGCCGAAAAACGCCCCGACTCATGCTAGCAGAGAGTGGAGAGGAATTCCACTACAAAATGCAGCGGGATATCGTGGCGGACTCTTCAGTAGGGTTGCCAAGAAAAAAGCCCCACGCTCAAAGCCCGAGCATGGGCCACGAGGTCAAAGGGCCAAGACTGAGGCTCTGGGTTATTAGAATGGTATAATTGCGGGCCCATATGGAAATCGTTAATCAGAATCCGCAAACGGGTGGGTTTTCTACGCGCGGTGTTTGCCCGCGGTGCTCAATACCCTCTCTTCACATTCAGGTCGGAGGGAACTTTGTGAGACCGGCTGAAGGGCAATCACCACCGGAATCGAATGTCCTGGTGCAGTGTCAGAATTGCGGCGGTGTGATGTATGTGGTGGGAAAGCGGAATCCTCAGACGGGTGGTTATAGGTACAAGGAAAGCTTCCCGCTGGAGGATGCCGAGTCGTCGGTGGACAAACAGATCCCGAAGGGTGTTCGAGACGATTTCGTCGAGGCGGTGAAATGCAAGTCGGTGAACTCATATAAGGCGACAGTGGTGATGTGTCGACGGGCTTTGCAGGCGAGCTGTCACCAGTTCGGGGCCGAAGGAAGTAAGCTGATCGAGCAGATCGATGATCTCGCAAAAAAAGGAAAAATCACCGACGCCTTGAAGGGAACGGCGCACGATATTCGGAAGCTAGGAAACGATGGCGCTCACCCGGACGAAGATGGACTTGGTGATGTAATTAAGGAGGATGCTGAAGACATTGTTGAATTTACCCGTCAATACTTTGAACATGTTTATGTGATGCCCGCAAAGTCCAAGGCATTTCGCGAGCGCCGCGAGGCCGCGGTTGGACAAAATGCAGTTGCTCCGAAAGCCTAATATTTCGCTCGCGGTTCAGCGCTCCGCGTCCTAGTCGCACCTGCATTTCGATTCGACCATACCTTAAGCCGAATATGGCATTGGAATGTGATCGGCAAGAGTGAGCAAGGATGCTGCTTGATCCACGGGCGATTCATATCTATACGGACGGGTCTTGCTACGGAAACCCCGGTGGGAGCTCGGGGTGTGCGGGAATCGTCCACTACCCGGAACATTTAGCTCGCGACGACGAGCAGATCGTCGACTTCGGTTGCGCGGAAAGTAGTAACAACCGCATGGAGCTGATGGCCTGCGTGAAGGCCCTCAGCTGGATACGCGAGAACGGGCCGTGGGCTGATGTAACACGCGTACAGATCATTACGGATTCGATATATGTCTCGGAGAACGTTACCTTCAGAGCGCGAGCGTGGAAGAAGAACCAGTGGCGCAATCGGCATGGTGAGCCGAAAGCGAACCACGATCTCTGGGATACTTTGCTCAAGCTGCGTCCTAAGGTCGGAGTGCGGGTTGACTTTGGCTACCACAAGGGTAAGACGTCTGAGATTACAAACCGCGTACACAAGGCGGCACAGGAAGCTGCTGTTCGGGGCGGGTTCGACGTAGACGTCGGCTACCGGCCCGGCGGCGTATCTCGGTCGATGGTGGAGGGCCGTGCGCCCGCCCTACGATATCCGGCCGACGGACAGATGATCGTCGTCCGACCATACGTCAAGAAGGTGATGTATCGGGGGGAGCTGCGGATAAGTTTCAACGTTTTCGACGAGGCAGAGCAGACATATGAGGGAAAGTTCTTCGCGTTCGCGGAGAAGGACCTCGGTGCAGAGCTTCATCTCGGAAACGGTCACCGGGTTCGGTTCAACCACGACTTAAACTATCCTGTAATCACGGAGCGGGTCGAGGCGGTGCTACTTCCCAAGCCTCCGCGAAGAAGACGTGACTTGTGATCGCCAGTGCTCGAGCTGTCTCGTCACATCCTCGCTGCAATTCGCTCAAGGACTTGCGAGAGTTCGGTGGGCTTGGAGAGGTGAGGCGTGTGGTCGGTGTCGAGTTCGAAGACGGCGGCGCATTTGCGGTCGGCGTTTTCGGCGATCATGCGGCGCTGCAAGGGCGGCGGAATCGCGCGATCGCGCGAGCATAGGACGTAATACTTGTCGATGCGGTCAAGCGAACCCGCTGGAATCGATACCGGCGTTGCGAACGGAGCTAGCGGCTGCGGCCGCTGGCGCGCAGTGGCCCACGCCGCAACCTGGTCCGTGCAGCAGCCGTACAGCGCGTCTTTCGAAGCTGCGGCCGGCATGACGGCCTCAGCGAGATCTTCGTTTACGACGATGTTGGCCTGAACCTGATCGCCGGCGCCCTCTGGAAGGTGAGTCAAATCGAGCAGGCTTTGCCCGTCTTTTGGCAGGAACGCCGCCACATAGACGAGCGCGGCGATTCGATTGGGACAGCGGGCCGCTGCCTGGGTGATGACGACGCCGCCCATGCTGTGTCCGACGACGATAGCGGGCTCGGGACTGGCGGCTAGCGCTTCACAAACACGATTGGCACTGGAATCCAAAGTGACTTCCCGCGCGAGGGTCTTATCATCACCCAGCCCAGGGAGGTCGAAGGCAATCGCCGTGTGCCCGGCCGCCTTCAGACGTTCCTGCAATGGGCTCCAGATCCATGCGCCTGAAAACGCGCCGTGAACAAGAACAAACCTCGCCATTCGGGTCTCCTTTGTGGGGCCGCTGGCTGCGACGGTATTTCCTAAGCGGCTAAAGCCGCGCGTCGTTTTGCTGCCTTGCGGCACGGCTGAAGCCGTGCCCTGACGAAATCGCGAACTGCAGATTCCTCTCTGCGCGACTGGCCGGTCCCAACGCCACGGACTGGAAACAAAAGCGCCAGCCGCTCCGCTCGGAATGACATGTAGGGCGCGTTTTTCGCTGCGCCGGTCGCGGGGGTACTGGGTCAGTTTGAATTTTAACCGCCTGTGTCACGATCAAGAAAATTCAAACTGACCCGCTATGGTCGCGGGTGAATTTCAAATAACAGTGGTGTACACAGGAAATCGAGCTGCAATCCCCAAACCCTTCGAAAGACTTGCGCGTGCCAGTGTTTCGATAACGTCAGGCAGGTCGATTTTATTCTCGGAACAGAATCTGATGGCTGGCTCGCTGAAGAAATAAACGATTTGATACTCCGCAGTAAATCGCCGAAAACTGGGTTCATCCAGGAAACGATTAACGAAGTAGATTTCCCCGTCTTCTCGGGTGATTCTGCCTTGCTGCTCTGCGATTATCAATGATCCGAATCGTTGTTGGAGCCGATTCGCCTTGCGCATTGCCATAAGTGAAAGCCTCATGATCTTAAACGCCCCGCCAGCGAATATTTCGTCTGGCGTGAAACCGATTGCAAAAAATCTATCATCCGGGCTCATCGAACTTAGCCTGTTTGAGACCGCGCAACGGTTGCAATAGCCAGCAAGGCCCGGGACTTGTACCCCTTCGCTCTGCGAGGGGCGGGAAACCGCGACCCTTCGAAACTGCGAATGCAGTTTCTCAGGGCAAGAAGGCCGTCGCTACGTAAACCGAACAAAGGCAAAACAGCCGGCGGGACGCCGGCGCTACTTGGCGGCGGAGGTGATGCAGGCGTCGAAAGCCGCGCGGGTGGCGCTGGCCCAGCGCGGGAGCGCGCGATTCTCCATGTACTCAAGGACGGAGCC
>JASHRI010000420.1 GCA_030037435.1 Candidatus Acidiferrales bacterium
TTGGTAAGGTTTTCGCCGTCGACTTGGATGCGCGTGGACAAACGCTCCGACTTGTACAGATCGACGCCGAGCGAGACATTGACCTGAAAAGATGGAAAGATGCGGCCGCGATTGAAATTGATGCGATTGATGACTTGCTGTCCATAAATGGCGGCTTGCTGCTGGGCGCACTGCTCAACGGTTTCACCATCAGGACATTGAAAGTCGAACGGAAGGCCGGTGTCATATTGAATGCCGCCGGCGATCCAGACGCGCGGCGCAAGCTGATAGCGCAGACGCGCACGAACCGTGTTGCGCTGATCCTGCGAATCAGGAAGATGTCCTGACGTCGGGATGATTGCGTCGTCACCGAGAAACAGGCCGCCGGTGACCGGAAACCAAGCATTGCCCACCTCATAGGAATAGCTGGCATAGCCGGAAAGGCCACGCCAATTGGGGAGAGTGACCTTACCTTCCCCGCCGTAAATGATGGCGCTCTGAAACGCGATGGGATAGCTGATGGTCGTGTTCTCGATCTGATCGTCATCGGCATAATTGTTGACCGTCCGGCGAAAATAGTTGGCGTCGAGACGGATATTTCTGAAAAAAGCCTTGGTCAAACCGACTTCGTAGTAGTTCCCTTCCGATGGCTGGACCGGCAATTGGAGGGAGATCGTGTCGAGGCCAGCGGCGGCCGTGGAGCTTGAGAGGAGAATATTTTCAAACGAAGGAGTCTGGAACACGCGGTCATAAGAGAAGTGCAGCACGACATTGGCAGATGGGAAATAGCGCGAAATCGCCAAGCGCGGTTGCACCGCCTGGCGATTCAAGATGAGCTGATAATGATCCCAACGCAGACCGGCATTTATTGTCCAATTGCCCAAGCGGATTTGATCTTGCACGAATGCCGCCTGTTCCAGGTCAGGACGGTTCGCCAGGAAGCTGAATGACAGCGGCGTGCTTGGATCGAACTGGGCGGGATCGGTGATGAGGTACCGGAAGTTCTCGTTGAGAAACGTATTGTCGGACTCGACTCCGACCTTCACCTCGTGCGGACCGTGATCGACGGTGACCATACCGTTGAAATATCCCTCGCGAAACCAGTTGTGCTGGAAAATTTCAATCGGCGTGGAGTTGGGATTGGAGTTGAAATCATTCGCGTTGTCGCGAATTATCCCTCGAAGATCTGCCAGGACATTCGACGAGAAGGTATGCTCATAAGAAATGATGCCCATCGTTTCGAAGTTGTCGGCCGTTTGTAGTTGTCCGGCTGCCTGCTGAACCTGTTCGTTGGGCAGTTCGTAGCGCGAAAACTCGTGCCTGACGATCAGACTGAGACGATCTTTCGGGGTCAGGTCACGCTGGTAGTGAGCAGAGAAGTCACCGATCGTGCCCCGGTTGGTGTAGTTCTGCAGGACCACAGGATTGAGATAGTGGGCAGTCGCGTCGCCGCTGGCGCTGACCCCGAGTGTATTATTGCCCCAGACATACTGTCCCTCGACGAATGCTCCGGCCGTGTCGAAGCTGCCTCCGGAAAGCACGGCTTGCCCATGAAATCCCTGCTCCGTGTCCTGAAGCGTGTTCACTTCTATTACGCCGCCCATTTTTCGGCCGTACTCTGCAGGAATGCCGGCAGTGTAGATGCTGATCGACTGAACGTCGTCCGCCTCGATTTCGGGGCCGAAGCTAGGCGAGCGATTGTCGGTCAGCGGAATTCCGTCGACTACGAATTGCGTCTGATACTCGGAGCCCCGGGGATGCAACACGGCATTGCCTTCGTAGAGCCAACCGGGTTGGGAATTCACCAGGTCTTGAAGGGATCGGCCCGGAATAGAGCTGAGGCGGTTTTGGATAAACGTCGATCCGATTTGGCTCACGGCGCCGGCTTGGTCGGGATTAATCAAGGTGTTGCCGGCGCTCACCAACACGGATTGGTTTAACTGTTGCAGCTTGAGCTGAATCGTCCGATCGATGGGTATGGAAGAAAGAACGTTCAGGGTCTGAGCAACTGCATCAAAACCAGGCTGCTCAATTTCGAGCTGATAGATCCCGTATGGCAGGCGCTGTACGTCCAGATAACCCTGGTCGTTGGTCGTAAGCGTGTTGCGGTACTGGTTGGCCTCACTGACGATCTGGACGGGCACTTTGATGCCGAGGCCGGTCGGGTCAGTCACTTTCAGTCGCAACTCACCACGATTGCTCTGGCCCAAGAGCGGCAAGGCACACAGAAAAAAAAGAAGCGCAGACCTCTTCATGAAGAGCCGCCCCTTATGGCTTGGATGTCGACAGGAAGCATGTGGTTAGCAAATGGCGTTTGCTGTGACTCCCGTGCCACTTGGACGTGTGTCCGGCCCTAAAAATTGAATTGTTCCTTTTGTTCAGAGTTTTTCTGTAGGCTCGAGTTTAGCCATCTTCACAAAAACTTTGAACAAATATGGGAAGTGGAATATACATACAGGGCCATGTCGATTTCTCGGGTAGACACGATCCAGAGGCTTCCGTTTCCGCGAACGGACGCGGTCGCGCGCCCGGCGAGCCCCTCCGAAGACGAATGCGAAGTGATTCGCCTGTTCGATCAGCATCGAAATGGGCTGCTCCGCTATACGCTCTCGTTTGGTTTGTCGATGCACGACGCAGAGGAAATCATCCAGGAAGTGTTTCTCGCGCTCTTCCAACATTTGCGGATGGGAAGGTCGCGCCACAATCTTCGCGGCTGGACTTTCCGCGTGGCCCACAACCTGGCGTTGAAACAGCGAGCAAGAAACGATGGGCTGCGTCGAACCCTGTATCACGACGAGGCCGTAATGACACGGCAGCGCGACGACGCGCCTAATCCCGAGGAACAGGCCGCGTCCGGCCAGAGAATGGAGCGGCTGCGAGCGGTCGTCGCGGCATTGCCGGAACAGGACCGGTGTTGCCTTTATCTGCGCGCCGAGGGGCTGCGCTATCGCGAAATCGCGACAACTTTGGGAATCTCAATTGGCTCGGTTTCTGCGACTCTGGCGAGGTCTCTAGCACGCCTGGGTCGCGCGGACGAGGGATATGCGCCATGAGCGAAAGCGAACCACACCCGTCGGATCAGGACCTTTTGCTCGCTGCAGACGGCGAACTTTCGCGGGGACGAGCGAAGCGCGTCCGGAAACATTTGGATGCTTGCTGGTCGTGTCGCGCGCGAATGCGCGAAATCGAAAATACGATTGCGGACTTTGTTCATGTGCACCAGCGGTCGGCGGAGGCACAGTTACCCTCCGTTTCATCTTCGCGCGCGCTGCTGAAAGCGCAACTAGCAGAATTGGCGGCGAAGCCCCGCGCGGGAATGTGGCCTCGTTTCACGCAGTTCATGCTGGCTCCTCGAACCGTTGCCTACGTTTGCGCCGTGCTGTTGCTTGCGGCAGCCGGCAGTATGGCGCTCGTTCGTCAATTCCGTGGACAGAACCAAAGCGAGTCGGCGAGCGAAATCGACAACGATGCCCTTCCGAATCGCACCCTGACACCCGGCGCCACGCGGCCGGTGGCGATCAGCGACGTATGTTCGATGCCGCACGAAGAGGTAGTGCGAGCCGTGCCTACTTCCGTGCGCCAACAGGTCTTTCGTGAATATGGGATCCAACACCCTCGCGCAGAAAATTATGAAATCGACTATCTGATTGCGCCAGGCTTGGGCGGCAAGGAAGACATCCGCAATCTATGGCCCGAGCCATATACGTCTACGATTTGGAACGCGCACGTGAAGGATGCGCTGGAGGAACATCTGCACCAAATGGTGTGCGCGGGCAAATTAGATCTTCCGACCGCACAGAGCGACATCGCCAACAATTGGATCGCTGCTTACAAGAAATATTTTCATACCCGCGAGCCGCTAGTCGCGAATGGACATCCGCCTTTTTCAGCCTCCATGGGCAATGCGCCGCACGATCCGCTTGAGTTCGCTCGACTGGAAGACAGATTCGGTGGCCTCGATTCCGCCATGATTACCAGCGATCGCGCACGTCTTGTCTGCCGGATTACCAGCGCGCGGCGCACGCGGTACGGCTTTGCACTTATCAAAGGTCCCCGCCCTCCGACGAATCGCGCCCAGCAGGGCTGAACGCGCACGCGAATCGTTGTTTCTTCAGTTCAAACCCCGGCGAATCGGCGCGTCTGCTAGAATGTGAACTCTCGCACCTCGCTGCACGCCATGATCACACTTTTCGGAAAACCGGAACCAACGCTTCTGGAGCGGCTTAAGGACTCCGTCAGTAAGACGCGCACGGAGCTGTCCGCGCGGGTCGAACAATTGCTCACGGGCGACCGGCCCGTTGATCCGGAGCTGCTAAAACAGCTTGAATCGGCGCTGCTCAGCGCCGATATCGGCGTGCGAACCACCAAAGAAGTGCTGGCCGCACTGCGACAGCAGGTAAACGAGCACAAGCTGACCGAATCGGCGGTTCTGAAGCAGGAATTGAAGCAGCAGATCATGAAAATCCTTGTGGCGCCGTCCGCGAATTCAAACGGCGATCTCGCGAAGGCGGCCGAAGCAGCGCCGCGCGTGCTTTTCGTGGTCGGCGTGAACGGGACCGGAAAAACAACCACCATCGGCAAGCTGGCGAATCGCCTGAAAAAAGACGGCGCGCAGGTGGTGCTGTGTGCCGCGGATACTTTTCGAGCGGCGGCGATCGAACAGCTCGAGGTCTGGGGACGCCGATCGAATGTGGAGGTAGTGAAACAGAAATCCGGCGCCGACCCGTCGGCCGTGGTGTTCGACGCGCTTTCGTCCGCCAAGGCACGCGCTGCGGACGTGGTGATCGTCGACACAGCCGGACGCCTACATACTAAGTCGAACCTGATGGCTGAGCTCGACAAGATGAAGCGTACCGCGTCGAAAGTGGTGGCCGGTGCGCCCCACGATGTATTGCTAGTGCTCGACGCAACTACCGGGCAGAACGGCCTGAATCAGGCGCGCGAATTCTGGAGCCACGCGGGAGTGACCGGCATCGTGCTGACCAAACTCGACGGCACGGCCAAGGGCGGCATCGTGGTGGCAATCGCCCGCGAGTTGAATCTGCCGATTCGTTTCGTCGGCACCGGCGAACAGATCGACGACCTCGTCCCCTTCGACGCGCAAACCTATGTCAACTCGCTCTTCGATTAGCCGCGAGCCAACAGACCAAAACTGGATGGCGCAGGCGATCGAACTCGCGCGCCAAGGAACGGCGCTCGCGCATCCGAATCCTCGCGTCGGTGCAATCGTCCTGAAAGATGGCCGCGTGGTTGGCGAAGGATTTCATGTCTACGACAAGCGCGACCACGCCGAAATCGTCGCGCTCAAGCAGGCAGGCGGTAAGGCTCGCGGCGCGACGCTCTACGTGAGCCTGGAACCGTGCTGCACCACCGGCCGCACGGGTCCATGCACAGAGGCTATTATCGCGTCGGGCATTCGGCGCGTGGTGGCAGCGATCGAGGATGCGAATCCTGCAGTGTCCGGGCGCGGAATTGCACAGCTTCGCCGCGCTGGAGTTCAAGTCGAAGTCGGCGTCGGAGAAGAGGAAGCGCGCCAGCGGAATGAAGATTTTGCGTGGTGGATTCGAACCAAGCGGCCTTTAGTCACGCTGAAGACCGCACTCACGCTGGACGGACAGATTGCCTCACGCGCAGGCAGCACCACGTGGATCACGGGCGAGCAATCACGAGAAGCGGTTCAACGCTTACGCCACGAGGCTGACGCGCTCCTGACGGGCATCGGTACGGTGTTGATCGACGATCCTCGCCTCACCGACCGCACCGGCGAGCCGCGCCGGCGACCCTTGCTGCGCGCCGTGGTCGACTCACGGCTGCGCATGCCGCTGAAATCGAAACTGGTGAAATCCGCTCAGGACGACCTGGTGATCTTTACGCTCCAATCGCCTGATTCGCCAAAGGCGAGCGCGTTGCGAAAAGCAGGAGCCGAAGTGCTGCGAACGCCGGCGCGCCGTGGCCGAGTGGATTTACACGCTGTGGTCCGCGAACTTGGGCGGCGCGAAGTGCTCAACATGCTGCTCGAAGCAGGGGCCGAGTTGAACGGCGCGGCGCTCGAAGCCGGCATTGTGGACAAGATGATTCTCTTCTATGCTCCAAAAGTCATGGGAACGGGCGGCGTGCCGATGGCGCACGTTCGGGCGGCGCGATGGTTCTCAAAATCGCGCGCATTGAAGAATGTTCGCGCCATGATCTACGGTTCGGACGTTTGCGTGGAAGGATATTTTCACGATGTTTACGGGAATCATCGAAGCCGTCGGGCAAATTGAATCGATCGAACGCGACGAAGGTGGCGCGCGGCTGCGCCTGGGGCTTCGAGACGCGCGCGAAATCGCTGCGCAGGTTAAGGCGGGCGACAGTATTGCGGTGAATGGTTGCTGCCTGACGGTTACAAGATTCAGCGCGGACTATTTTGAAGCCTATCTTTCCGGCGAAACGCTGCGGCGCACGTCGCTCGGCGAAAAAAAATCCGGCGACCTCGTAAATCTCGAACGTCCTCTCGCAGCCGACGCGCGGCTTGGCGGCCATTTCGTGCAGGGTCACGTGGACGGCGCAGGTCGCATCACGCGGCTCGTCGCAGACGGTGGTAGTTGGTGGCTTTCGGTGAGCGTGCCTGGAGGGCTGCGCCGTTACGTAGCCGAAAAGGGCTCACTGGCGATCGACGGCATCAGCCTCACAGTCGCGCGCTGGCACGAAGGCGTCGTTGACGTCGCCGTCATCCCCTTCACCTACCAGCACACCGCCGTGCGCACAATGGCTCCTGGAGACTCCGTGAACCTTGAGTGCGACATCCTTGCCAAATACGTCGAGTCGCTAATGGACGCACGCAAAGCCCCGGCCGTTTCCCGCCTCACGGTGAGCAAGCTCATCGACGAAGGATTTTAATCGTCAGAATCGGCGGGCAGCATTCCGCCGCCTACCACCCTCCGCCTCCGCCGCCACCTCCGCCGCCTCCCGATCCTCCGC
>JASHRI010000050.1 GCA_030037435.1 Candidatus Acidiferrales bacterium
GATCTCGTGAAACAAGCTAAGCCCGAATTCGAGAGCCTTCGTACTTTTCCGGTCGGAAAGCTTTTGCGCCAAGACGCGCGCGCCGATTTTCTGATTTTGCTTTCGCCCGGCGGCAAACGCGCGCACGCGGAAGGCGTCCGCTTTCTTGACGGCAGCGAAGACCTGCGACCGTTCGCCGATCGCTTGCGGGCAATTGATTTCGGCGCCGTATTTCCCGACGCGTCGGAAGTAAAGCTCGTGCGCCGCGGCACACTGGCCTGCTCCGCCGCATCCGGCGATTGCGCCTTCACCCTCGTACCTGCCGAAGACGCCCTCAACTCAAACTGATTTAGCGACTTGGCCCAAAAGAGTGCGCTCAGGATTCATCCGCTTACTTGGACCAGACGCCGGCGCTGAAATATTTCGTTTTTCGCAAGACTGTTACGTCGTATAAAAGATCGAATGCAAGAATCGCGCCCCAGCCGTACCGCTCTGCGCGTTGCCATGCGCCGAGCTGCCCACCAGCTTTTCGATCGTCCTCCAGTCTTCGAAGATCCCATCGCGATCCCTATCCTCGGGCCCAAGGCTGCGCAGCGCGTGCAAACCGAGGGGTTTGGTCATCGCCTGTCGCAAGGGATACGCGCATTTATGGCGGTGCGCAGCCGCTACGCCGAGGATCAACTGGCGCGCGCCGTCAGCCGAGGCGCCAGACAATATGTGATTCTGGGCGCGGGCCTCGACACGTTTGCCTACCGGAATCCCCACACTGAAATGGGCCTGCGCGTGTTTGAAGTCGACTATCCGGCCACGCAGGAATGGAAACGCGAACGGCTCGCGGAAGCAGGCGTGACGATTCCGGGCTCCGTGACGTTTGCGCCGATCGATTTTGAACATCAAACTCTCCCCGAAGGTCTGCGCCAGGCGGGATTCGACTCGGGCCAACCGGCTTTCTTTTCCTGGTTGGGCGTCACGATGTATTTAGTGCGCGAAACGGTGATCGGCACATTTCGGTTCATTGCGTCCTGCTCGCCTGGCGGAGGCGTCGCATTCGATTACGGAGTGCCGCGCGAATCGCTCGGTTGGATGGAGAAAATGGCGCACGATGCGCTGGCACGGCGGGTCGAATCGTCCGGCGAGCCGTTCGTAACATTCTTCACGCCACAGGAGCTACGCGCAGAACTCGAGGGAATCGGCTTCCACGCGATTCAGGACATGGGACCTGAAGAACTTAACGCGGTTTATTTTCAGGCTCGCGCCGACGGCTTGCGCATACGCGGCAGGTTAGGGCGATTGATGAGCGCCGAGGTTTGAGGTCAAAAGCCGACGACGCGGTTACTTGATTTCGAGGACTTCCTTCTCTTTGGCGGCCGAGAGGTCTTCGATTTTCTTGGTTTCCGAGTGGGTGAGTTTTTCGAGTTCGTCGAGTGAGCGCTTCTTGTCGTCTTCGCTGATCTTCTTATCTTTTTCGAGCTTCTCGACGGCTTCCTTCAAATCGCGGCGGATATTGCGTACTGCGGTGCGGTGATTTTCCAGCACCTTGTGGATGTGCTTCACCAGATCTTTGCGACGCTCTTCGGTGAGCGACGGGATGGGCACGCGCACCACTTTGCCGTCATTCGTCGGATTCAGGCCCAGGTCGGACGTGCGAATCGCCTTGTCGATTGCCTGCACTGCGCCCGGATCCCACGGCGAGATGACGATCATCGCTGGATCGGGCACGTTCAGCGAACCGAGCTGATTGATCGGCATAGGAGTGCCGTGATAGTCCACGCGAATCGCATCGAGCAATGCGGTGTTGGCGCGGCCCGTGCGCACGGTCGCCAAGTCTTTGCGAAAATCCTCAACGGCCTTTTCCATCCGCGTCTTGGCCTGCGCCAGAGCGTCCTTGCTGGTGGCAATCGTGGTCATCGAAACATCCGCCTCCGCCGTCGGAAATCAGGCCGCTGTAACCGTGGAACCAACCCCGTCTCCCAGCACCACGCGCTTGAGGTTTCCCGGCACGTTCATGTTAAAGACGACGATGGGCATCTTATTGTCCATACAGAGAGAAATCGCCGTCGAATCCATCACCGACAATCCCTTTTTGAGCACGTCCATGTAGGTGATCCGCTCGATCATCTTCGCGGTGGGCACCTTTTCGGGGTCGGCGCTGTAGATTCCGTCGACGCGCGTCGCCTTCAGGATCACGTCCGCCTTGATCTCCATGGCGCGCAGTGCCGCCGCTGTATCCGTCGAGAAATATGGATTGCCGGTGCCGCCCGCGAAGATCACCACGCGCTGCTTTTCCAAGTGCCGCGTGGCGCGGCGGCGAATAAACGGCTCAGCCACCTGATGCATTTCAATCGCGCTCATGAGGCGCGTGTGGCAGCCGGCCTTTTCGAGAGCGTCCTGCAGCGCAAGGCCGTTGAGCACGGTGGCTAGCATGCCCATGTAGTCGCCCGTGGCGCGGTCGATCGATAGCCCGTGCTGGCGCGCGCCACGGAAGATATTTCCTCCGCCGACGACGATAGCGACCTCCACTCCAAGATCGCGCACTACTTTTACTTCATTCGAAATCCCGCTGATCGTTTGCGCATGGATGCCGTACGAATCCGGCCCGGAAAGAGATTCACCCGAAAGCTTTACGACGATGCGCCGGTAGACCGGCGTTTTCGGGGCAGCGTTTTCTTTGCCTGATTTTTGCGGGGATTTCATTTCGTCCGATTCGAGCCCCCTGGCTCGCGGGCATTCTAGCAGAGAATTCGCAGGCTGGTAAAAATCCGCGCGGTTGCGTGAAGATGCCGGCACCCGAGCATCAAGTCAGTGACGGCCGGGAAACTTCCCGCTCTTATACTGCCGGAGCCGGCGGCGCGTCTGGGTTGAGGGCGGGCGCTGCGCCATCCGTATCGCCGACTTTGAACCGCGAAAAGCGCCGAATGGTGATGTTCTCGCCGAGCTTGGCGATGGCCTGATCGACCAGCTCCTTCATCGTCATTCCTTCGTCCTTGATGAAGTGCTGTTCGTAGAGGCAGGTCTCTTCGTAGAACTTTTCGAGCTTGCCGGAAACGATCTTTTCGATCACGGTGTCGTTCTTTCCGGTCGCTTTGGCCTCTTCCCGATAAACCGCCTTCTTTTGTTCGAGAACGTCTTCGGACACGTCTTCACGCTTCAGAAATAGCGGATCGAGCGCGGCAATGTGCATGGCGACGTCGTGCGTAAGCTTCTGAAAATCATCGGTGCGCGCTACGAAATCGCTCTCGCAGTCGATTTCGACGAGAACGCCGATCTTGCCGCCCGCGTGGATGTAGCAGGAGACCAGTCCCTCTGTGGTGGCGCGCTGCGCTTTCTTCGCCGCCGCAACCTGGCCTTTCTTGCGGAGCACATTAACCGCCTGGTCGAGGTCGCCGCCGGATTCGATCAACGCGGCGCGGCAATCGGAGAATCCGGCGCCGGTGCGGTCGCGCAGCTGTTTCACCAGGGATGCGGGGATATTTTTTCCGGGTTCGGGTGCTGTGGCCATCGCTTCGCTCATTCCTTTTGGTCAGTCCGCCTGTTCGCTAATTACTTCAATTACCTCGCAGCCCGTCAGACTGCGTGCCGGCCTCTCTGTATGTCAATTATTTGCCACTGGCGCGTGGACGATAGACGCTACGAGGAGCTTTCGTCGTCGGACGTAGCGGGTGCGGGCTCTGCCGCAGCCACGCCCTCGCCGGGTTCGCCTTCAACGAAATCGCCTTCCTGCTTCTCGTACTGCTCGTACGCGCTCGTGTCCACGTACTCGGGTCCAGCCTCGCCCTCAAGCTGATCTCCGGCCACCTTCTGATCGGCGATTTGCGACTGCTCGAAAGATTCCCGGCCGGCAAGGACCGAGTCGGAAATCTTCGACGTGAACAAACGAATCGCGCGCAGCGCATCGTCGTTTCCGGGGATCACCCAATCGACCAGATTGGGGTCGCAATTGGTGTCGACAATCGCGACGACGGGGATTCCCATGCGACGCGCTTCGCGCACAGCGATCACTTCCGCATTGGGATCGATCACGAACATGGCGTCTGGCAACGTAGTCATGTTCTCGACGCCCGCGAAATTCTGCTGTAAGTGCTTCAGCTCGCGATCGAGGCGCGCGCCTTCTTTCTTGGAAAACTGCGCCATACGCCCATCTTCGGACATGGCTTTCAGCAGCTTGAGCCGCTTGATGGACTTTTGCAGCGTCGCCCAGTTAGTCAGCGTGCCCCCAAGCCAGCGGTGGTTCACATAAAACATTCCGCAGCGTTGCGCTTCCTCGGCGATCGCTTCTTGCGCTTGGCGCTTAGTGCCCAGAAAGAGCACGCTTTTGCCCTGGCCAGCTTGATCGGAAACATAACGCGCAGCCTCGCGGAACATCTTGAGGGTTTTCTGAAGATCGATAATGTGGATTCCATTGCGCTCGCCGAAAATGTATTCCTTCATTTTCGGGTTCCAGCGCCGCGTCTGGTGGCCAAAGTGAACGCCAGCCTCCAGAAGCTCCTTCATCGTAATTTCAACTGCCAATGTGTCTCCTCTCCTGAAAGGGGCGCTTGGCTTCCGGCTCGCCGGAAGAGCGTCCTTTTGTGCCGGTCCCTTGCCGGCCGTGAAGTAGGCGCAGCCCTCGCGGGCCGCGCCCCAAAATCGTTACCGCTTGCTGTACTGGAAGCGTCGACGCGCTCCCTTTTGCCCGTACTTTTTACGTTCCTTCATGCGCGGGTCGCGCGTGAGGAAACCATTGGTTCGCAGCGCCGGCCGCAACTCGGGGTTCAATCTCGCAAGCGCGCGCGACAGGCCCATGCGCACCGCTCCGGCCTGCCCGCCCACTCCGCCGCCCTTCACCATTGCCTTGACCGCAACCTGATCGAGCATTTGCGTGAACTTCAGCGGCTCGACGGCTGACGTGTGCCAAGCGACGTTGCGGAAATAATCGTCCACTGGACGGCCATTGACCGTGAAGCTAGCGGCGCCGGCCTTGATGTAGACCCGCGCGATCGACTCGCGCCGACGGCCTGTGCCGTAGAACTGTTTTCCTGCCGTACCTTCCAACGAATTCGAAGCTGAACTCAACTTTCCTCCTAAAATCTTCGCCGCCGAAGCGCTCACGGCCGCAGATGATTCCGCATTGCGCGGAAAATCTTCCGCGGACTTTGGCCTTTAACGTCCTTCGCGAGACGGCAACGCGATCGGCTGGGGCTTCTGTCCGGCGTGGCGAGCCAGCGATTCACTTCCGACGTAAACTCGCAGCTTCCGAGCGCGGCGCGCACGGAGCTTGTTTTTCGGGAGCATCCCTACCACGGCTTCTCTGACGACCTCGTCCGGACGGCGCTGCATCAACGCCCGGATGGGAATTTCTTTCAGCCCGCCTGGATAACCGCTGTGGCGGCGATACACTTTCTGATCGATTTTGTTTCCCGTCAGCCTCACGCGCTCGGCGTTGATCACGATTACATGATCGCCACAGTCGAGGTGAGGCGTGAAAGTCGGTTTGTCCTTGCCGATCAAAAGCCTGGCCACACGCGTCGCCAGGCGCCCCAGCACCTGGCCGTTGGCGTCCACCACGAACCAGTTCTTGCCCGCCATCAGCTCTTCGGCCTCACGGCCTTTTGGTACATACGTCCGCATCTGCTCTGTCGCACCTTTCACGTAGAGACAAACGTTGAGTGTAGGCTAGGCCGCAAATTCTGTCAATCACGGGCTGCAACTGGAACTGAAAGCCTTATTCTTCCCGCACGCCCGCATACCGCCGAAATTTGGCGACGATTTACGCGTCGCTAACGCGCAATTAACGGATCGCGGCTAGGATCAACCGGATAAACTCCAAAGTCATTCAGCAAAGTTGAGAGCCACGCCATGACATCGATCGTCTTGTCCTTATCCACCGCCAGCGCCTCGCAGCCACACGATTTCGACCGGTTGCTCCGGCGGGCCGCTGCTTACTGCTGGCTTGAACGATTCAAAAGCCAGTCTTCAAGGAGAGCTTTGACCGTGACTTACGATCAGATTGGAGCGACAGCGGGCACCGTGTGGGAAACGCTCGACCGGAACGGCCCTCTTACCTTCGCGGCCCTGATGGAAGAGGTCGATGCGCCTCAGAGTCTGTCCTTTATGGCGATTGGCTGGCTTTCACGCGAGGAGAAGCTGCGCTTCGAAACCGCGGATGGCGACTATCTGGTCAGCTTGGCGTAAGCGAACACCGCTGAAAGACGAAAAGGCAGCTGCGAGCCGCTTTCCCCTGGCCCGGCGCGCGACGCGCCGGGCCAACCCACGGCGGCCCGCAACTGCTCTGGCGGAAAAAACGTTGACTATGCCGTAGTGGCAGCGCCTCGCGATACCCGCGAAAAGGTGGGCTTGTCGAGGTCGTTGTCGCTGCCGCCAGCTTCGCCGGCCTTGTCGATTTCGATCGAGCCCTTAAAGTACGCGCCGTCTTCGATCATGATGCGGGCGGTCGTCAGGTCGCCGACCACGGAGCCGTCCTTCTTGATCTCGATGCGGTCGCGGGCGCGGAGATTGCCCTTGACGTTGCCGTAGACGACAACTTCGCGAGCGATCACGTCTGCCGTGACTTTCGCACTTGCGCCCACGGTGAGCCGCCGGTCTTCGAGCTGAACCAATCCCTCAACGGTGCCGTCGATGGCCAGATCTTCGTTGCCGGTAATCTCACCCTTCACATGCAAACTTGCCCCAAGTCTCGCCTGGCCGCCGGTGCTGGTGCGATCAGATGACGGGTATGCCGAATCCAAAGGTGCCATGTTTTTTGCCTCCCCAGTAAAAGATGGTGCAGGTATCTGGTTCTCTCTAGGCTGCTGCTGAGGAATCGGCGGCGTCCTAGTGGGAGTCTCCTGCTTCTTCTCTCCCCACATTAACCCTCCTTGGGCCTAAATGCGGCGAACTTGCTGCAAAATATTGAGGACCGGGATTCCCAATCTAGTCCTTTGGGTCGAGGAAAGCCAATGTCAAAATGGAACACTTGTGTCGCTTGCATTAACGGGCGAAAAGAGTGGGCGTATGAGGATTCAGCGAGTTGCGGATCGAAGTGGTCGAGCGCGGGCCCGAGAATTCAAGCTCGAGAAGATTCTATCGCGACGTAGAGGCGCCGCACAATCGCGTGAGCGATTCGATTCGGTCAGTACTTGCGAAGGACACCCACGACGCGGCCTTGAATTCTGACATCATCCGCAGGGACAACGATGGGAGACATGGCCGAGTTCGCCGGCTGCAAACGAATCTTGCCACCGGCTTCGCGATAGAAACGCTTCACGGTCGCCTCGTCCTCGCCAACCAATGCGACGACGATCTCTCCTGTGTTTGCCACCTGAGTTTGCTCGACGACGATGTAATCCCCATCGAGAATGTGATCGTCGCGCATGGATTCGCCTTTGACTTGCAGCACGAACGTTTTTTCGCCGCGCGCAAAATCGGAAAGAGAGATTGCTTCGCGGTCCTCAACGGCCTCGAGCGGGCGTCCGGCAGCAATTCGTCCCGCAAGGGGTAGTTCGACTACGTGCCGATCAAGAATTTCCTCGCGCACTGGCTTTGGCAGTTGGGTGACTTCGATCGAGCGGCTTTGATTGTAGCCGCGGCGGATGAACCCCTTCTTCTCAAGCGTGGACAGGTGTTTGTGAACCGTGGCGAGCGAAGTGAGTTTCATCGCATGGGCAATTTCCTCAAAGCTCGGCGAGTAGCCGTTCTTGTTGAGAAACGCGACCAGGTAGTTGAGAACTTCCTTTTGTCTCTTCGTCAGCGCCATGAGCTTACCCCCATTGAAAATGATGCGCGATTATGGGCGAATTAAAAGCGAAAGTCAATGGTACTTAAGGACAGGTAGTGGGCGACTTTGAAGGGACAGGTCTTTGCCATAGGCGCAGCACTGTGGCAGGATGACGGCATGGGAAAGAAAAAAGCGACGAAGAAGCGGCGGAAAGCCAAGCCACGGAGAAAAAAACGCGAGGATGAAAATCAGGTCGCATTCCGCGTGATGCAGGAATCAAC
>JASHRI010000421.1 GCA_030037435.1 Candidatus Acidiferrales bacterium
TCCTCGGCAGTGCAAACGTTGCGGAGACCATACCGAGCCTGGCGCTCTTTGGCTTCCTGCTGCCACTTCCCTGGCTCGGCGCGCGCGCGGACCGGCTGGCGATCGCCGCGCTTACGCTCTATGCGCTGCTCCCCATCATTCGCAATACGGTCGCGGGCATCACGGGAGTCGATCCGGCAGTCCGAGAAGCCGCGCGCGGCATGGGCATGACCGGAAGCCAAATTCTCTGGCGCGTAGAGCTGCCGCTTTCGTTCTCGACCATTCTCGCGGGCGTGCGGGTGGCGACCGTGTTAACCGTGGGAATCGCAACCATTGCGGCCGCCGTCGGCTCGGGAGGCTTGGGCGAATTCATTTTCCGCGGCCTCGCGATGGTGAACAATGCCGTCATCCTGGCCGGCGCAATCCCCGCCGCCGTGCTGGCGCTGCTTGCGGACTTGGTGCTCGGTCTGCTCGAGCGTCGCCTGCGGCCCGCTTCAGCGGGTTAAGCCTGCGCGCAACAAACTTGATAACATGTGCGCAATTCGATCGCACCGACTTGGCTCGGAGGCGCAAACAAATGCAAAAGCCCGGCTGGAAAATACGTGCCGTCGCGATTCTCGCCCTTGCGGCGTTTCTCGCCGCTGGCATCGGATGCACTGCCCGCGCCCAAGCCACAGACTCGCTTGCCACAGCCGACGACGGCACTTTGCCCGCGCTTTCCGCCATCGCAGGCCAGGGCATGACCAACATTCATGCCTATAGCGAGCTCGAAGACCTCAGCGACGACATCGGCGGGCGCGTCACCGGCACGCCCCAATGCAACACGGCGATCCAGTGGGCTCTTGCGCAGATGAAGGAAATCGGTCTGCAAAACGTCCACGCTGAGCCATGGCAGTTGTTTCGCGGCTGGACGCGCGGTTCCGCCGAAGCCAGCATTATTTCTCCCGCGCCACATCCCCTGTTGGTCTCCGCGGTCGGCTGGACCGGATCGACTCCCGTAGGCGGCATCGACGCGGACGTGGTTCCCATCAACGTATGGCAGGTCGACAAGGAACTCGCCGAGAATTCCAGCAATTGGCGCGGCAAAATTCTATTCACCGTAAGAAAAGGGCCACCGCCCGCCGACGGTACGCTTGCTCTCATCAGGTTTGGCGCCGAGTTCCCAAAATTTCGCGCCGCCGGAGCGCTGGCGGTGATCGGCGCGTCGAGAGCGCAGGGCATGCACCTCACTCACACTGGCGTAATCGGCATGGGAACTTATTCCGACATTCCTGCGGTCAGCATTGCCGCGGAAGATGAAATGATTATCGACCGCCTCCTCGATAGCGGTAAGACGGTGCGGGTCCACCTCGATGTGCAAAACAAAATGACCGACGGGCCCGTCGACACAGCCAACGTCGTGGGCGAAATTCCCGGCGCGGAGCATCCCGAGCAGGTCGTCGTCGTGGGCGGGCATCTCGACTCGTGGGACCTATCAGAAGGCGCGACCGATGACGGCGTGGGCGTCGCCACCACGCTTGGCGCGGCCGAAGCGATCTTGAAATCGGGCATGAAGCCGCGGCGCACCATCCGATTCGTCCTCTTCACCGGCGAAGAGCAGGGAATATTCGGCTCGCGGGCCTACGTCAAGACGCACCAGGACGAAATGAAAAATCACGTCGCGGCCGTCATTCTCGATAACGGGCAAGGCCCCGTCGTCACCCTCAATATGGCGGGACACGACGACTTGGTTCCAGCGGTGCAATCCTTTGCCGCTACTCTCGCCGCTTTTGGGAAAATCACGGCGGACGACGACGTTGAACTGTATGATGATGCTCTGCCTTTCACTCTCGCAGGGCTGCCTGGAATCAATCTCGATCAGGACTCGCCCGACTATCGTTACACGCACCATTCAGCGGTCGACACCTTCGATAAAGTTGACCGGGCCGTTCTCGATCGCGACGCCACCGTGCAAGCCCTCGTCGCTTTTTGGATCGCAGACCGTCCCGAACGCCTCGCGTCGCCCTGGCCGGCCGAAAAATCCGAGCAAATGCTGATCCAAAAGCACGACGATGCAGACGTCAAGGCCATGAACATGTGGCCGTTCGGCGATGATGGCTCGCAGAACTAGCATCGGCGCAGCCGGTATGTCCCATTCGGCTATCCATCCGGCCTTAGCGAAGTGCATTGCGGCTGCAACCGTGTTCGTCGCTCTGATTGCGTTCGCCGCCTGCAGCCTGACGCCTGCCAATACCATTGTTATCGGGTCGAAGAATTTCCCGGAGCAGGCGCTGCTGGGCGAAATTCTGGCGCAGCATCTGCAAGCGCGTACCCATCTGCGCGTCGAGCGGCGATTTTATCTGGCCGGCACATACATCTGCCAACAGGCTCTGCTGGCAAAGCGCATCGACATGTACGTCGAATACACCGGCACGGCTCTGACTGCGATTCTAAAGGACCCCATCGAATCCGATCCAGCCGATGTGTTCCGCAAAGTGCAAAGCGAGTACAAGCAGCGATTCGATCTCGATGTGCTGCCCTCGCTCGGATTCAACAATACATTTGCGATGGTCATTCGAGGCGACGACGCCCGACGGTTGAACACCAAAACGCTTTCGGAAGCAGCGAGCTACGCATCCCAATGGCGCGGGGGCTTCGGCTACGAATTCATGGAGCGGCCCGACGGCTATCCGGGTTTGGCCCGCACCTATGGGCTGCATTTTAAGGGCGAGCCGCGAATTATGGACCTGGGCTTGCTGTATCGCGCTCTGCTCGATAAGCAGGTCGACGTGATTGCGGGCAATTCCACGGATGGTTTGCTATCGGCGCGCGATCTGGTGGTCCTCGAAGACGATAAGCATTATTTCCCGCCTTACCAGGCTGTGCCGATTGTTCGCGACGATACCTTGCAGCGTTATCCAGAGGTGCGCGATGCAATCGCGGAGCTGGCCGGAAAAATCACCGACGACGACATGCGAAAAATGAACTACGAAGTCGCCGCGCAGCACCGTGACATCAGCGATGTCGCGCACGAATTTCTCCAGTCGCACCACCTCGATTGACGCCTGATTGCGGAATAAGCGGGATTTCGTCAGGACTAAGCCAGCGGATTCAAAGGGCAGGCGCTTATTGTGTAGTGGAATCCGTCGGCACTATCTGTTAACATCAGTCGGGGCTCTTTTCGGCCTGGGAGTAGGCGAAACATGATGAGCTATATCAGGATTCGGGGCGCTGGCCACCCGCGCCAGCGAAAGGAATGAAGATAATGATCGAAACGGTGGCAGGTCCGGCGGCCTCGCCTCGTGCCCCTCGGCTTGTCTCTCCGATGCCGCTTCGGCCGGTTTCTAATCGCCAAACCGGGCGAATAGAATTCATGCTATCTCTATCAAAACAAAGCTTCATAGAAATTCCTAATCGCCAAAATTCCGCTACCCCGCGAAAAGCAACTTCTTCAGCACCTCGAAAATCATCCAGATCGAAGCCGAGCCGGCCATCTTGACGATGGACCGCAATCGCTCTTTGACAATTGAATAATTAAGCGCCAGCGCAAGACGGGGGAAGCGTGCGCGCGGCGAGATTTGTACCAAAAAAGTGGGGGACTGATGCGCACCGCACATCAGTCCCCCTTCGAGCTGCGTAGCCGCGAGAAACTACTGTCCGCCGCTGGCAGTGTTTACTGCCGCAGCCGCATCGTCGCGGAAAGAATAGTCGTTCTTCAGGTCCGTAAACGGCTTGCCATCTACTTC
>JASHRI010000422.1 GCA_030037435.1 Candidatus Acidiferrales bacterium
TCGATCAACCAAAAGCATCCGGCTAGAAATAGGCTTGCAAGCGGTCCCGCGACCGCAATGTTGAATTCCTGCATGGCTTTCGGCGGGTCTTGTTCAATTCGCGAGAGGCCTCCGAAGACAAATAGGGTGATGGATCTCACGGGGATGTGGTAGTGCTTCGCCACCACGCTGTGGCTCAACTCGTGAAATACAATCGACGCGAAAAACAGCACGCTGGCGACGACCCCGAGCATCCAGTGCTGCGCGGGTGTCCAGTGGGGATGCTGCGATTTAAATTGCGTACCGAGCGAAACCGTGATCAGCGCAAAGATGATGAACCAGCTCGTATGCAGATAGATCGGTATCCCCAGAATGCGCCCGATGCGTATCCCCGAGCCTGCTTCGGATTGCGTCATACGCCTCTCATCGCGAATTTTAGCAGAGCCAATCCCCGCGTGCCATTTTCCACGCCGTGTTCACCCGCCCACGCTTCGGGCCTGTAACAGTCCGCTAACTGCTTTCTCTGCAACTTAAATTGGTGTGGTTCGGCACTTGCTCCTCTCACTGTGCCTGGGCGCGTAGCGAACCGAAGATCCACGAAAGCGCGCGAAACGGCTCGGGCACGAGCAGCGCGAGAAGGAGAAGCCATGGACAGCTTCCTGCAATTGGCAACAGTGGCCGGAGCAATCGTCGCGGCGATCGGACTGGCGCTCGGGCTCGAATGGCTTGGGCTGAACACGCTGATGCACCTGATGCCGGCCGCGCGGCGCAATTCGCACGCGAGTCCAGGGAAGTAGTCCGAGCCAAAGCGAGCGTCGAGGAGGTTGCCATGCTGTTTCTCAGGTTCCTGCTGTTCACCGGATGCGTTGCCTGCATAGCAGCGGCCGTCGCGCTGATCGGTTACGACGCCTATTTGCTCTTCGATCTCGACCGCATCTTGCACAGGCGCGAATCCTCGGCTGGCGCGACCGAACCAACCCCCAGTTCGATCGCGCCAGCGGCTCAGCCACCCGTCACTCGCGCCATTCGTTGGCAGGCGCCTGCGAAACTTCTCGCCGTCGCGGCGGCCTGCGGATTTGCCGCCTCCGCCATCGTCGTCGTGCCGGATGGTCGAGCGGGAGTGCGCATCAGCCAGCTTTCGGGCGTGCTTCCCGGCACGCTCTACTCGGGAACGCATTTCATCGTCCCACTGATTGACCGGGTCGATCTCTACGACATTCGCGATCGCACATTTTCCACCGCCGCTCTTGAAATGCGTGGCGAAAAGCTCGACGTGCTCACCGTCGAAGCTCGCGAGGGTCTTTCGCTTGGCCTCGCCGTCACGGTGCGCTATCGAATCGACCCCCGCAAACTCGATTACATCCAGGCGAATCTGCCGCAGCCGGTCGACGAGCAAATCGTCGCGCCCACCGTCTTGAGCGCGTTCCGGGAAGTCGCGCCAAACTATGTGGTCCGCGAGATTTTCTCCACTAAGCGCGAAGAATTCCGCCAGCGCGTTGCGCAGCTCATCGTCTCCCGCCTTTCGGGGGATGCCATCGTGGTCAAGGAAGTCCTGCTGCGAAAAATCGATTTGCCCGACGACTACGCCAAAGGCCTCGAAGATTTGCTGCTCAAAGAGCAGGAGGACGACCGCACCTCCGTCGAAGCCGAGATCGAGCAGAAGCGCGTGAAGATCGCCCAATCGCAAGCTGAGGCGCAAAAAGTTCGCGACGTTAAGCGAGCAGAGGCCAACGCGCAGGCCGAGGTCATCATGGCCAAGGCGCAGTCGGACTCCATGCAGTACACGCTTCCCCTGAAGCAGAAGCAAATCGAGCAATCGCGCCTCGAGGCCGAAGCGCGCAAGGAAGCCACCATTCAAAATGCCGAGGCGGAAGCACAGGCCAAAGTAATCGACAGCAAGGCCGAGCAGCAGCGCGAGGATTTGCTCGCCGAGTCGGAGGCGAACCGCATTCGCGTCACTTCACAGGCCAGGTCTGAACAGATGCAGCTCGAAGCTGCGGCGCTCAAGGCCAATCCGCTGCTGGTGCAGTTCACGGTTGCGCAGCGTCTTTCCGACCGCGTGCAGATCATGATGGTGCCGAACGACGGAAAATTCTTTTTCACCAACGACGTGCTGCGTTCGGCTATGGCCAGCGGTGCCGGCGATCCGCCAGCTGCCGCGGCCGCGAAACCTTAGAGATTCCAGTCCGGCCGGACCTTTCCTCTGCGTGGCTAGCGCTCAGGAAAGGCCGTTCGGATGGGAGGAACGCCGGCAATAACCCTTGCTGGCGGCTTCGTCCCGCGCTTCAAAGCAGTGGCTCCGCGACCGCCGACGCGAAGCCTTTCGCCCACAGAGTGCGGGACGAAGCCGCCCAGCCGGCGCAACACATTGGTCACACGCGGGCCACGCAAACTAGGAGCTTTTTGGCGCTGTGCTACGATGAATTATCAGGGACATCAACCGGATTCGGTCCGAGGCGATGCGGATACCCCTTCGAATTTACGGTTTATTTCTGCCCACAATCGTTCTTGCGTTGCTGGCAGCTTCATTCGCCATTCCTTCGTCCGCGCAGTCTCCGCTGCCGCAACCATGGACCGAAGCCGTGATTTCGCTCGCCGTAAAGATTGCAACGGCGGTCACTCCTTCGCGGACGATGTCGGTCGATGTGCGAGACATCACTGCAGGCGCGCCCGTGGATCCCGCCGCCGTTCGCCAGGCACTTGAGACGGAAATCGCCACGCAAGGTGGCCGCACCGTGCCGATTTCAGCCGATCCGGCAGCCGACGTCGCCGTGCGCGTCACGATTTCGCAGGACGTCGCCGGCTACCTGCTCGTCGCGGAGATTCCTCTTGCTGACAAGTCCCAAGCCGCCATCGTGCCCGTTTCAGCCGCGGCGACGGCGCCGTTTCAGCCGAGTCCCCAGCCGATTCTGCACCGCAAGATCGTGTGGCAGCAGTCGAATCCGATCGTCGATTTTGGCCAGGCCGTCAACGCTAGCCAAACGGTCTGGTACATTCTCGAGCCCGATCGCTTGCTCGTCCACGAATTCAATGGCGCCGACGAAGTTCTCCAGGTCGCTCGCTCAATTTCCCGGCTTTACACCTCGCGCGACCCGCGCGGACGCATCGCGATTACCGATCCAACCCATGTCACCGCCTGGATGGCTGCGGCGCGTTGCGACGGCGCATGGACGCCCAGTTTCTCCATCGATTGCACGGCGAATGTCGACGAGCAGTGGCCGATGCCCTCCGCGAATTGGACGTTCGATCCGTCGCAAAACAATTTCACTGGCGTTCTCACGCTTTCAAACAGTCTGACGGTAAGGCTTCCAGCCTTCTATTCCGCAGCCTCGCCTTTGTCGCAGGTCACTGGCGGCAGTGGATCACGCTGGCTGGTGGCTGGACTCGATGGACGTGCGCAGCTCTTCTCGGGTGCAACTGGCGCGTCAACATACTTTAATGGCTGGGGCAGCGACATCGTGTCCATCGCACCCGCCTGTGGTTCGTCATGGCAATTGCTCGTCACCGGCGCCGGCGATTGGACTCAATCCGATCACATCCAGCTGTATCAGGTTGATGGCGACCACGCCAGTGCGCTCGGGCAGCCGCTCGATGTTCCGGGTCCCATTCTCACGATGTGGCCGTCCGACGACGGAAAATCCGCGCGCGTCGTGTCGCGAAATCTTCAGACGGGGATGTATGAAGCTTCGATTGTGTCTCCTTCTTGCGGCGATTAGTGTAGCGATGTTTGCCGCGCGCGTCGAATCGGCGCGCCGCCCGCGCTATGGCGGCACACTGCGCGTCGAAATCGGTGCCGTCGTCAACTCGCTCGATCCCGCCGCTGCGGCGGCGAATTCAGATGAGGCTGCCGCGCGTCAACAGATCGACGCGCTACTCTACGATCAGCGCAATTCCAATGGCACTTTCGCAGGTGTAGCGGGTTCAGGCCCTTTTCGTATCGCAGCGTGGGATCCTGGCAAACGCGTGGTGCTGGCTGCCAATGAGGAGAACCGGTCTGGCCGCGCCTTCGTAGACTCAATCGAGATTCAGATGGGACGTTCCGCAGCCGATCGGCTTCTCGACCTTGAGTTGAATCGCGTCGATTTTGCCGAACTTCCCGCCGAAGACGCGCGCGAAGCCGCGGATCGCGGTGTTCGCATTAGCGATTCGCAGCCGCAGGAGCTGCTCGCTCTCGTATTCCTCGCGGGCCGGTCCGCCGCTCAGGATGCGCACTTGCGCGATGCGCTGGCCGCTTCGATCGACCGCCCGGCGATTGTCAATTTCATCCTACAGAGACAGGGTGAACCTGCCGGCGGCCTTTTGCCCCAATGGTCCAGCGGCACCGCGTTTCTGTTTCCGACTGCCGCGGACCCTAGCGCTGCCAAAGCACTCGTCTCGCAAATCGGCGGCTCACCTGCGATGGTGTTGGGATATGATTCGGGCGATTCGCTCGATCAGGCCATTGCTGAAAGGATCGCGGTGAACGCGCGCGACGCGGGCATTGCCGTGAGTGTGCAGGGAATCGGAGGCGCAGCGGCCGCGCCTGGCACGTCAACCTGCGATGCGCGTCTAATGCGCATATCGATGCCGTCGCCAGACCCGCGCGAAGCCTTGGTGAACTTCATCGCCGACTTCGCATCCCTGGCGGGATTCGAACCGGTTCCGATTCCAGTGGGAGCCTCGCGCGAGCAAATTTACTCGAGCGAGCGGGCGGTTGTTGTTTCGCATTTCGCGGTGCCGCTTGTCTGGCTTCCGAAGGTTTACGGTCTCAGTGAGCGCGTTCGCGACTGGAAAGCGCCCACGGCTGGCGGAAGTTGGCCGTTCGCGGATATCTGGCTCGATGGGCCGGCCGGGGCCGCGCCCCAAAAGGAAAATCAGTGACGTTTCGTTCCAAACTTTTCTGGCTTTTCACCCTGGCGCTGCTGCTGTCCGTCGCTCTCATAGCCGCAGGCGTCACCGTCGTCACCCGCCGAGCTTTCGACGAGATGAATCGCCGCCATAGTGAAGCGCTCGTCGCACAATTCCAGCGCGAATTCGACCAGCGCAAGCAGGATATCGCTCGCCGCGTGCAAACCATCGCCGACGACGAATCGACCGTTCGAATGGCCATTGCCTTGAGCCGTCCTCAGGCCGATGTTTCGGTCTACGTCGGCGATTCGCGTGGCGTTTCCGAATCCCACCAGCTCGATTTTCTCGATTTCGTTGCAAGTGACGGTTCGATCATTTCCTCCGCCGAATATCCCGCGCGATTTGGCTACAAGCTCGCTTGGCTGGCGCAGCCGCAGGACTGGGCGTCGCTCGGGTCGTTTCTGACGAAAGTCGACACGCAAGATGGCCCCGAGCTGGGCTTGATGGCCGTTTCCACGGTGCGAGTCGGCGACAACAATCTCTACGTGCTCGGTGGCGAGCGCCTTAGCAAGAATTTCTTGGCGTCACTCGTGCTGCCTCAAGGCATGCGCGCTCTGCTCTATCTCAATCTCGATCCAACCTTCCAGGCAATCGATCTCATCGATCCGTCCGGTCCGGTCGTCGACGGCGACCGCTTGGCTCCCTTTATCGCCCAGGAGCGCATCCGGCCTGAACCGCAATCGTTCGAGGTCGCGTGGTCGCCAGATCCCTCGAGCGCCGAAGCCTTTCACGCCCTCCCGCTTTTGGGGCGCGACAAGGATCTTCTCGGCGTCCTGCTCGTCGGGAATTCACAAACCGAGGTCGTCTCGCTCGAACGCCGCATTCGCATTTTGGCTGCGGGCGTGGTGGCCATCGGTTTGCTCATTGGATTGCTGCTGAGCTGGTGGGGAGCGGCGCGTGTCACGCGTCCTGTTCGCAGGCTCGTGGAGGGCGCGCGCGAAGTTTCCAGTGGCAATTGGGGCGCTCGGGTAAGCGTGCGTGGCGGTGGAGAAATGTCACAACTCGCTACGGCATTTAATCGGATGACGGCACAGCTTAGCGAGCAGCGCGAGCAGCTCATTCAGGCCGAGCGTGTCGCCGCTTGGCGTGAACTCGCTCGCCGCCTTGCGCACGAATTGAAAAATCCGCTCTTTCCCCTCCAAACAACCGTCGAAAATTTGCAGCGCGCCAAGGATCGAGGCCCGGACCAATTCGAGGAGGTTTTCCGCGAATCAACCGGCATTCTGCTGGCGGAAATCGACAACCTGAAAAAAATCGTGGCTCGATTCAGCGATTTCGCGCGAATGCCTCAGCCGGAACTCGCCACCGTCAGTATCAATGACGTGGTTCGCGGCGCTGTCCGTCTCTTCGAGGCCCAATTCAGCGCCGTCGGCCGTCCACCCATCACGCCCGAGTTTCATCTGGCGGAGGATTTGCCGCCGATCCAAGCAGACGCAGCGATGTTGCATCGTGCCATCGAAAATCTCGTCCTTAACGCGATGGATGCGATGCCCGCTGGCGGCGTTCTGATGCTGCGCACCTCGCATCGCGCCGGTGAAGTCGATATCGAGGTCTCCGACACCGGCACCGGCCTTACACCCCAGGAATGCGATCGTCTCTTCACTCCGTATTACACCACCAAGCAGCACGGCACAGGTTTGGGCCTCGCCGTCGTGCAGTCAGTTGTCAGCGATCACGGTGGCCGAGTTTCCGTCGAGAGCGAATCGGGCGTAGGCACTTCGTTTCACATCCATCTTCCGGCTCGCCCGCCTCGGCGACCGGCTCCCGAACCGGAGCCCATCGAAGAATTCAGCGAACGGAAAGCGTAGCCGCGCGTGTCTTTGAAAGCCCGTATCCTTGTCATTGACGACGACGCGAATACGCTCGTCTCGCTTTCCCGCGCATTTCGCCTCGCGGGCCATGAGGTCATCGTCTGCGACGACGCCGCGCGCGCCCTCGACCTAGCGAAAGAACAGCGGTTCGATCTGATCTTGTCGGACGTCGTGATGCCCAACAAAGATGGCATCGCTCTGCTCGAAGACCTGAAAACAGGCGGTGTGTCGTCGCCCACCGTAATGATGTCCGGTCAGGCCACCATTGAAATGGCCGTGCGTGCCACTCGTCTTGGCGCCATCGACTTTCTTGAAAAGCCCATCTCTACCGAAAAACTCCTCCTCACCGTCGACAACGCCCTTCGCCTCACGCGTCTTGAGGAAGAAAATCGGGATCTGAAGCGGCGCCTCGGCCGTCACGAAATCGTCTGGTCGAGTCCCGCCATGCGCGAAGTGATGTTTCAAGTCGAGCATGTCGCCGCCGGCGAAACGCGCGTCTGCGTACGTGGTGAAACCGGCACGGGAAAAGAGCTGATCGCTCGCACGCTCCACGACAAAAGTCCGCGTCATTCGGGCCCGTTCATTTCCCTGAATTGCGCTGCCATTCCAGCCGAACTAATGGAGTCCGAGCTGTTCGGTCACGAGAAGGGCTCGTTTACCGGCGCTGCGGCGCGCCACATTGGAAAATTCGAGCAGGCTCATCGCGGCACTTTGTTCCTCGACGAAATCGGCGATATGCCGCTAACCATGCAGGCCAAACTGCTGCGTGTTCTGGAAGAGGGAGAAATCGAGCGTGTGGGCGGCGCCAAGCCTTTTCCGGTAGACGTTCGCGTGGTCGTTGCTACACATCGCAATCTCGAAGAACAAGTTCGCCAAGGGACATTTCGCGAAGATCTCTATCATCGCATCTTCGTGTTTCCGATTGCCCTGCCCCCGCTACGCGAGCGCCACGAGGATATTCCTGTGCTCGCGGCGCATTTCACCCTTCAACTGGCCGAGCAGAATCATTGGAAGCCGAAGAAATTCTCACCCGAGGCGATCGCTGCATTGGAGCGCTACCCGTGGCCGGGCAACGTGCGCGAACTGCGCAATGCTGTCGAACGCATCCTTCTGCTGTCCCCGGGCGAGGCGGTCGACGAGTCCACCGTTCAACGCGCCCTGCCGCGATCGGCCGCGTCGTTGGCTGCCGGCTATTTGTCGGATTTCGACTCGGGCGTCGGCACTCTGGCTCAGCGTGTGGAAACTTTCGAGCGCGAGACGTTGCTCGCCGAGCTCAAGCGCAATCACCACCACATGACCAACACGGCGAAGGCGCTCGGTCTCGAGCGCAGTCATCTATACAAAAAGTGCCAACAGCTTGGCATCGACCTTCGCGCAGCCCGCGAGGCCAAATAGCCCGGCTATGCAGTTTGCTCGGAGCGTTTCTTGCGCCGGTTATGCGCAATTTGCTGCTCGATCAAGGCCAGTATTGCCACTCCGATCAGTGAAAACAGCACTGTATTGTTCAAGGTGATCGCGTAACCGGCTATCGCCAGCGTAAATGCCCACATGAATGTTTCGCCCAGAAATGCCTGGCCCCATTTGGGTTTCGCGCCTGTCGCTGGCACTCGTGGCGTCAGCGTTGGCCAAAGCTGCGGAACCCTCCGCCGGAATTCGCGGTACGACTCGCTTTGTCCAGCGTCCAATTGCGCCTCCATCTGGGATTCCTCCCGTCCCACCAGGCGCAGATAGAGCAGGGTCATAGGCACCACCAGCACGAAGAATCCGACTCTGCTGGTCACCAGCCCAACGCCGATCGTCGTGACGATGCTCCCGAAGTAGAGGGGATGCCGGACGTATCGGTACGGTCCGTCCGCTACCAGCTCCGTCGAGTGCAACTTTGCGTCGTGCACTACGCTCGCACGCAAGTACGCCGTGCCCCAGGTTCGCACGAGGGCGCCAAATGCCACCAGAACTGCCGCAATCGCAAAAGGAATTCGCACTAGCGGCCCATGCACGGCGCTGGGTCCGAATGCCCATCTCACTAGCGTGAGCGCGATAGGCGTGTGATCGATCGCATATGCTTCAAAACCCAGAAAGTAAATGATCCCAATCAGCAGTGCGCGATAGCGAAATTCGAAATCGGTAGCTTGCATGGTCGGCATCTCGACAGCGAGCGTTTGTCCTTCATGGACTTGTACGCTTTGGCAGAGCCAAATGTTTCGGCCTATCAGGGCGCAAGCTTACTGCGGCTGTACCGGCCGGAAAATCCGCTTCAGCACTAAATGCGTGGGCACGTAAACCACAACGATCATGAACAGCAGGATCACGATGATATGCGTCGGCGCCGGACCCCAGGCGCGATGAAAGAAAGCGTCTGCGAAGGCATAGTTGATATTTTCCGCTGGCGGAGTGAAACGCGATGCAATAAATCCCGCGAGCGCGATTCCCACCTGCAGCGGCAAGCCGCGCCGGTCGTATCCTAGCCGGTAGACGCCCCACAGCACCACCAGCGGCATCGCCACGTGAAACAGCGAAAGCATCCGGATCCACAGCGGGTGCTGAACGTCCCAAAGATATTCCGCGCCGCCGAGCAGTTCATGTCCAAAGAGCAGCTTCCATCCCACATCGACCATCCACGTCGCATCCACCAGCAGGGAAGCCACGGCTTGGCTCGACACCAGCAGCGCGCTATTGCAGATCAACCCAATGCACGTCAGCACCACCGCGATATCGCAGAAGTGCACAAAATTCGCAAAACCCCATTCGCGCCAATAAACTGGAATCCATACCGCCAGCCACACAATGGCGGCCCATCTCGCCCAGGTCGGAATTTTGGCTGGTGAAGGCTCGCGCGACACGACAGTTCCGCCGAATCGTCCGCTATCCTACCAGACGCAGCTTGGCGCCGAGGCAATCGCGAAGGGTTTGCGCCATGGACGCGTCCTCCCAACCGGCAAACGTCAAATCGGGCCATACAACCAGACTCCGTACCCCCTCATCGAAGACGCTGGGTGAGACGGGGCATCGCTTTTCCAGAACGTTGCTGCTTTGGCACATGGTTTCTTTCGCGCGTTGCACCGCTCCGTCGCGCGTGCGAAACTTTATAAAGATCATATGCAACCACATTCAGCACTACTCATCGCAGGAAGTGTGTGCACTGCCGGCGCTGGATTTTCCTGGGGCTGCGTTGCTCCAATGTCGCAATTTTTCGGGCCCACTATCCGCCAGACTGGCGATCCATCTGTCATGGCGATCACTTTTGACGATGGCCCCAACCCGGCCGTCACTCCCGGCCTGCTCGATCTGCTCGATCGGTACAACGCCCGCGCCACTTTTTTCCTGATCGGCGCGCATGTCCGCGCGGTGCCGTCGCTTGCAGCGGAAATCGCGGCGCGAGGGCACTCCATCGGCAACCATACTCAGACGCACCCGGCCCTCACCTTCTTGCCGTCGCACCGGCTCGATAGCGAACTGGCTCTCTGCGACGACGCCATCGAATCCGCGACGGGCAAAAAGCCGCGCTGGATGCGTCCGCCATACGGCTTTCGCAGCCCGCTGCTCGAGCGCGTGATTCGCGCGCGCGGATGCCAGCGCGTGGTCACCTGGTCGGCCATGGCGTGGGACTGGAAACCGCAGCCGGCCGCTCCGGTGATCCGCCGCTTGCGCCGCGCTCACGGAGGCGATATTGTCGTTTTGCACGACGGCGATCATCGGATGCTCGGTGGCGACCGCCACCACACCGTCGCGGCATTGGCCGAATGGCTGCCGCGATGGCGCGATGCCGGCATCCGGTTTGTCGGTCTCGACGAATTGCATGCCGAGCCGGCCGCAGCTTAAGCCGTTCTGCACCAACGACCGATGGACGAAAAGCGCTTCTACGACGAGAAGGAAGAGACCAAGCAGCTTCCTCTCAACTGCCCGCACTGCCGCCAGGAAAACACCTATCCGATCCGCTGGATGGTTCGCACCAAGAAGTCGCAGGTCCCCGGGGGCGCGAACGAAGAGGACAAAAAGCAGTTTGCCAAGGCGCGCTCCTACATGGTGCGCATCGACAATATGGTCGCCTGCCGCAATATCCGCTGCCGCAAGCGTTTTGATCTGACCGGCCAAACCGTCTTCCTGATTTAGCCGCCTTTCCCGCGACGCTAATTTGCTGGCGAAGAAATGGCGAAGGCCTTGCCGGCTAGAGGAGTTTCGATTAGAACGAGTGTCGACTGAGTGTTTTGAATCACTTAGGCTCGATTCTATTCGAAAGGGAGTTTCGATTAGGAATGGCCGCGATTCGTGATGAATGAGCCGTGATTCGCGGATTAACGGTCGGTCCAGCGGCTGCGACAACGTCGGTCCTCCTCTCGTCTTCCGGCGCGTGAACAGACACACGCGTCGTGTGCGCCGCT
>JASHRI010000423.1 GCA_030037435.1 Candidatus Acidiferrales bacterium
AGGACCAATCCTGCAAATGCGAATACTGCGTCGAGGGTTCTCTTGCAAACAAGTTGGGAAGTGCTCGAGGCAACCTCTGAAATTTGCTTTTGCGGAGCAGTCGCCGAAACAGCCAAGCCCAGAATTGCGGAGAATACGAGAGCGTTGGCCGGAATATATAAGTTGAAATCGGTAAGACTATGCAGCAGAAGAGCGAAGATGCTTCCCGCACATCCAAGGGCAACCGCGCGATCGAAATTCATCGCTTTGCTTAGCGCGCTGCGCACCGACGAAGCAAGTATCGCGCCAAAAGAGCCGAATAGAATCAGGGAAACCGGTATTCCAAGGTCGCTTGCAACCTCCAGGTAGTCGTTGTGGGCATGGTTCACGAAATTACCGAGGAAGGTTGTTTGTACCGCAGTGTATGCCACTGGAAACGTCCCGAGGCCATCGCCTGCGAGAGGATGCTTTTTGATTAAGTGAATCGTGTCGCGCCAGATCGCCAAGCGGCTGCCCTCAGAAAGCTTATATTCCTGGCTCGTCGAAGCGAAGCGCTCCGTAATTGGCCCGGCACCAATCCAGAGAACCATCGCAGCTACGAGAGCGACGAAAACCCCAGCGACAATCAGGTTGCCGGGCTTGAATTTCCCCGCGATGATCATCCCGAGAATGGAAGCTGATGATGCAATGATTCCCATTCTCGACTTCGAGAAGGCCAGGGCAGCGAAAAGAAGAATTGTTACCGCAAGCCAGAAGACCGCTTGGGGAAATCTTTCTTGTATCGACAGCCGCTTGAGATTCCATCCATTCCGAGGTTTGGACTTGGAAAGTCTCGCGAATTCGTAGGAGGCCAGCGCCAGGTAAAAGGGGATCACCATTTCCAGAAAGCCGGCGTAGTGGTTGCGATTGATGTACGTTCCTGTGGCCTCGAAAAGGTCGTACTTCTTCGTGTAGAAAAAAATCTTTTGCCAGCCCCCGAGATACTGGACGAATCCGTAAAAGGCTTCCGCGGCGCCGAGGCCTGCGAGCGAATAGATCAGCAGTCGTTTTCCCTTTCGCTCCGTGCCGGTGAGCATTCCGAAATAAAATGCGATCGAGCACGAGACGAGGGTTAGCAACTGAGTTCGTGTCGCGTACGGCGAAATGGTCAGCTGATTCCAGTGGATACCGTAAGGGAGCGGAGTTCGTCCCAACGTTTCAAGCAACCTGCCCGGCATCGGACAGAGGCCAATAATCGCGACGCCTGTGACCAACAGCGGCACTCCAATGGCCGCCTTTGGAACGCGAAAGGGAATGTCTTCGGTTGATACGGTAATCAGCATTACGATTGCTGCCAGAAACAAGAGAATTTCGGCCACCGAAAAGCTGGCCGGCTCGGTCCCGCCGAACGCCAGCACTGCAAACACAATTGCGATCAGAAACAGGATTTGGGAGGCCTTAAAACAAGCCCTGCGGGTGCCCCCGGATCCGCCCGGAACGTGACAGAATAATTTCATTGCGATAGCAAATCGCCCTGATTCGTGTCTTTGTATCCGTAATAGCCATAACCCGACGTTGGTTCGGTGAAATTGATGGCGATTCCCAGGACGTGCGAACTGGTGTCGAGCGTCGAGGCGTATGCCCTGTGGACAAGATACCGAGGAGTTGTGCCGCACCCGATCACCAGAATTACGCCATCAACTAAGGTAGCGAGAATGCGGCTGTCGGCAAGCTCCGCCAGCGGAGGTGAATCTAATACGACGAACTTATATTCTTTTCGAGCATCGCGAATCATCTCGCGCATGTAATCTGACGACAGGAGGTCGGTCGGATTCGGAGGAATCGATCCGCACGGGAGAACGGAGAGCCCGGTTGAGGGAGCCTTCCACGTTAAGCTCCTCCAATCTGCTTGACCCGTAAGAAAATCCACCAACCCGTTTGTGCTCGAAATGCCAAAGAACTTGTGCAAGTTGGGCCGCCGCAGGTCCGCATCCACGAGCAGGACGGAATGACCCAGCTGCGCCATTGAAATCGCAAGGTTAGCGGCAACTGTCGTTTTGCCTTCCCCGGGCTGCGCACTGGTAACTAACAAGGATTCCGGAGGGCACTTGGCACGGGATAAAAGCACCGAAGTGCGCAACCCGTGGAATGCTTCAGCCAGCAGAGGATTTTGGCCGTTTCCTTCGATTCGATTCCAGTTGGCCGCTCCGTTCTCGCTGCCGTTTTCTCGTCCAGATGACAACGCGCGCCGATAGAGCTTGTGCGCTACACTCCCGTTCGCGGCTGTGATCCTGGGGATCGAACCTAGAGATGGCAGACGCAGAAATTGCTCGGCGTCCTGAACAGACTTAAACGCGTCGTCGAGATACTCTTGCAGAAACACAAAGCCGATACCAAGGAATAGTCCAAATGCGGCCGCCGTGGACAGGTTTAGGAGAATGCGGGGCCGGTCAGGTTTCTTGGGCAGGTGTGCCGTATCGACGATCCGGATATTCGTAGCTTTGAGACTCGTGGAAACTGCTGTTTCTTTCATTTTTTCCAGCAAGTCCACATACAGCTGTTTGTTGGTATCCGCTTCTCGCTTCAGGATGTTGTATTGCACCGATTTTTCTGCAATATCGTTTGCCTCTTTCTTTTGTTCGTCGAATGTTTGCCGAAGCATGTTCTCGCGATCGAGGGCCGCACGGTAATTGTCTTCGATGAGCTGCGCTCCGCGTTGGCGTTCGCTCGCGAGTTCCGATTCACTTTCGTCGATTTGGCTCTGGATCTCTTTCAGGCGCGGGTACTCCGGATTGAACTCTAAGGCCAATCTTGAGCGCTCGCGTTCGAGATCAGCCAGTTTCTCGGTAAGGTCCTGAAGTAATTTGTTATCAAAAACACCTGGAAGGGCCGCGTAGTTACCTTGCTGAACCAGCCGGTAGAGCGATTCATACTGGTAACGCTCGGCCTCCGCCTTCGTCAGCTCCTGCTCCAGTTCCCGGAGCCTTTGGACCGAGATGTTCTCCGTATTGCCCTGGTCAGTTTCAAGGAAAACAAGCCCGTTTTCATGAGCGTACTGCTGCAGGTCATCTTGCGATTTTTCGAGCTTTGCTTTCATGTCCAGCAATTGTTGCTGGAGCCATTCGGTCGCGCTTTGAGAAGCCTGCCATCTCGATGCCAGGTTCTGCTGGATGTAGGCAGAGACTACAGCATTGGCGACTTGCGCTGCCAGCCCGGGATCGTTGGAATCGAACTTGATTTCGATGAGGCGGCTGCGCCTAACCGGTTCCACGCTGAGCCGCTTTTGGAACTTTTTGAGCGCGTCATCCGGGACGGCGTTTAAATCCGCAGGAGCCGGGCTAAGCTGGGAGTCCTGATTCTCACTGTGCGCGACTGCCGTCATGGTTCGGGCGCCAAATTCGGGATATTCCGCCAGATGCAAACGGACGATCACGCGGCGAGCCAAGTCATCGCTTTTGAGGATCCGATCTTGGGTTTCAAGATATGTGTCCGAAATCGTGTCTAGCTGAAACAGTTCCTGCAGGGACGGGATATCGGGATCTTCCTTTTGAATCTCGATCAGAGTCTTCGCTTCGTAAGTAGGCTTCTCTTTGAGTGTTCCGATCAGGGCTGCCGCGAAAACAAGGAAGAGCGTCGTCAAAACTGTCGCATATCGTTTTCGGATGACAGTCCAGTATCTCCCCAAATGCTGGGCTTCCTGAATGTCGACGCTTTTGTACACCGCTGGCGATGATTCCGGCTGTTTTCGTATGCTTTGTGGCGCCGCGAGCAAACTAAGCTTGGTTTCGGGATCCATTTGCGTAAACGGGGTTAATCCTCAGAATCGCCAGACAGCTACGCCGCTAGCGGTGGTTACAGCCGCCTCCATCCCTTTGTAAAATGCGCCTTTCGCCGAACTATCTGGAACAAACACGATGTCGGCAGGCTGGAGCACTTCATCGGGTGACTTGCCCGAAAGAATCTTTGCCAGATTGATAGGAATTTCGATTCTTTTCCCGCTCTTCTCGTCGGCCCGGATGATTCGCGCCCGGCTCTTCGCCGAGGTGTCCGTGAGGCCCTCGGCTAGGGCGATTGCCTGCAGAACCGATAAGGACTCGCTGTTCTTCATTACGAAACCGCCCGGCCTCTTCACACCTCCGACGACGTACACGATTCCCGCCTTTGTCACCTCCACCACGTCGCCCGGGTAAACCGGCACATTCAATCGGGAATCTCCTGACGCAAGCAAATCCTCCAACTTTACGTACGTTGTATTTCCGCTCGTTTGGCTGGACGGCTGCGGATGCGCGTCGGATTCCGGCTCTGTCATCTCTTGCGTTTTTCCTGGGGAATCAACTTGCATGAATCCGGCCCCGTCGGATTCCACTGCAGCTCCTCTGATCACCAGTACCTCATCGCCTGCGTCTGGCGAAAGCCCCTGCCCCAATGAGAGAACTTCCAGCAAGCTCTTCGGCTCTCGCACTTGGAAAACACCCGGTTTGTTCACCTCACCAATCACGGAGATTGGATGGCTCTCAATGGAGGTCACCAACACGCTCACGTGTGGGTCCTTCATATATCGCAGCAACTTATCTTGCAGGCTGTTCTCCAGTTCCTTGGAGGTCAGGCCCAGCGCATTCACCCCACCGACCAAAGGCATGGAGATTTCGCCGTTCGCCGAAACACGGAGCGAACGATTTAGTTCAGGCGCTTCAAAAATACTTATGTCGAGCAGGTCCTGAGGCCCAATCCGGTAATCGTAGTCTGGCTTACCCTTTTCCTCGCCGTTCAGCTGCTGCAATCGGCCGTTCAGTTGGTGTACCCAGTCTGTTTCGGATTGTTGTGGCGCGCTTGACGTACCCTGGGCGGCTCGCAATTGAGGCGAAATCAGTAGAGGCAGCAAAACCACAGCCAATAGCGTGGCCCCAGATTTCACCAGCGGCACTCCGATGAGAGAAAGATTTAAGCTGCCCTCTCCGCTTTGTCGTTATCGCCTGCGGGAGCGGAGTTGACGCGGAAAATGCTTCTAAAAGAGGTGCCCAGCTATACCACTAATCCTGTACTCGGTCCACAAGTAATCCTCATGTTTGCTGCCGCTCATCCTGGAATCAACAGATCCTCGCGTGACGCAGGTCCCATGCGACGTGCGTGGATGGAGAAAACAAGCGGCAATTCTCACAAGTCCGCGCCTCCACTCCCGGCGCGGCGTTTTGTGCGTTTTAGTAGAATCCGGCGCAATGCGACAATGGTAAGTTACGTCGATTCAATCAGCTTGACAATGCGCCCGCACCGCTCCTACCGACCGAACTGATCGTAGCTAGTCAGTTCGGATGTAGAATTTTCCTGAGTATCTGCGGCGTGACTTTTCTTTGCTGCTGGTGTCAACGGATATCGCAACAGAGGGGCGTGGTCTTCGGCCAAGCTGCTTGTCAGAATTAGGATCGAGCATGAGTGTAGAAATCGGACATGTGGAGGCAATCTTCAGGTATCCGGTGAAGTCTATGGCCGGCGAACGGCTGGAGGCCGCGAACATGGGTTGGCACGGTCTCGATGGGGACAGGCGCCTGGCATTCCGGCGGATGAACGACCGCAGCGGGTTCCCGTGGCTGACAGCGAGCAAGCTTCCCGATCTGCTGCTGTTTACTCCACTCCGCCGCGAAGACGGCGCTCAAGGGGAGCTTCCGACGCATGTTCGAACGCCGGACGGCCAGGAGATGCCAGTCTTCGGGGAGAACTTGGCGCAGGAAGTCGCACGCCGGTACGGCGCTCCCGTGGAGATGATGCAGTCGAAAAATGGGATCTTCGATGATGCGAGCATCTCCGTGATCGCGGTTGATACGGTGCGCGAGATCGAACGAGTGGCAGGGCGGAGCCTAGACGTGCGACGATTTCGCCCGAATATAGTGGTTCGCCTCCTGCGGCCAGTTCCGTTCCAGGAGGACGAGTGGCTGGGCGGAGCGTTGACATTCGGCGATGGGCAGGACGCCCCGGCCATCAGTGTCACGATGCACGATGTCCGCTGCTCAATGGTGAACTATGATCCCGACTCGGCGGATTCGGCACCGGAAGTGATGAAGGCCGTCGTTCGTGCGAATAAAAATATGGCGGGAATCTATGGCGCAGTGACGCGCGTCGGTCGACTGGCGGTAGGGCAGACCGTGCGCTTTCGGAATGCTGCAAGTTTGCTCGCGTAGCGGCCGCCCCTATCGAGAGCTGTCACCCGCAGAACTAACGGGAAGTTTCGCGGTTGGCGTGAGGCCGAAAGCCAATTCGCGTCGCGCCCATTCGCGGCGCCGCGCCCTCTAGCACTTCTACCAGTTACCATTCCCATTTTTGAGTAGCAGATTATGGCTCGCGCCTGTCTTGCCAGCGCACGCTGCGACGAGGAGTGGGAGTGTGACAAGCAAGTTCATCTCTACAACCAGTCGAAACTTTACCGCCGACTGCACAGTGGCTGAACTTTTTAAAGGCACCGCGGTTCTCGGTGCAATGGCCTTCCTGTTTGCTACTCCCGCGTTTCCACAAAACGCCGCTCTCCAGCAAAAGTTCGCGGACGCGAAACAGGCTGCCGCGGAAAATCAACAGAATCTCCGTCACTACCAGTGGATCGAGACCACTCAGCTCACGCTCAAGGGAGAGCAGAAACCTCCAAGCCAAAATAGCTGCCGGTACGGCCCGGACGGTCAGGTTGTAAAAACACCTGTGGGTCCTCCCCCAGCAGCACCGAGTGGCGGCAGACTGAAGGAACATGTGATCGAGAAGAAAAAGGGGGAAATGCAGGACTACATGCAGAACGTGAAAAGCGTCCTCGCCATGTATGTCCCGCCCGATCCACAGCGGATGCAACAAGACTATGCGGCTCATAACGTGTCTCTGAACCCTGTTCCGGGCGCCATCAATTTGGTCTTCGTCAACTACGCGCAGCCCGGCGACAAAATGACTCTCACGTTCGATACCGCAGCTAGAAAGATCGTCGCGCTCAAGGTGGACACCTACATGGGCGAAGCTAAGGACCAAGTCACTCTGCAAGTTCAGATGGGCACTCTGCCGGACGGCACGAATTATCCGCAGCAGACGGTGCTGAATGCTTCGGCGAAAGAACTAACGGTCACCACAACGAATTCGGACTATCAAAAGCTTCAATGACGTGCATGTGTGGGCGGCAGCAGTGAACGGTAATCCCAGTTGCTTGCAGAGAGAAATGCTTAGGCTCTTCACGAAACAGATTTTGTCGACGGCCTTGTCCTTCTTGCTGGTTGCGACCACTGCAACAGCACAAGCTGCAGGTCAACAGCAGCCGCCACCGGCCAGCTCGGCGGCGGATTCCGCACAGCCTGCGCCTCTGTCTGCCGAGGATCTGAAGAAACTCGTGGCGCCGATCGCGCTATACCCTGACGCCTTGGTGGCCCAGGTTCTCGGAGCGGCGACTTTTCCGGACGAGGTTGTAGCGGCGAATAGCTGGCTCGAACAGAACAAGAGTCTAACCGGAACAGCTTTGATGCAGGCAGCCGACCAGCAGCCCTGGGATCCCAGCGTGAAAGCGCTAACCCAGTTTCCCTCGGTGCTGGATAACTTGGCCAAGAATCTCAGCTGGACTTCGACTTTGGGTGAGGCGTATCACACCCAGCCTGCCGACGTCATGTCAGCGGTCCAGGTTTTGCGAGCAGAAGCGCAAGCAGCTGGAAATCTAAAGTCAGGCTCGCAGATCACAGTGGTACAACAATCGCCCCAGGTTATCGTCATTCAGCCGACCAACCCCCAGGTCGTGTATGTCCCCCAGTACAACCCTACCGTCGTCTACGGCACTACCTACGTGACGCCCGGATACAGCACTGGAGCTCTGGTTGCCACAGGCTTGCTTGCATTCGGAGCCGGCATCGCCGTGGGTGCGGCAATGGGCGGAGGATGTTGCGGATGGGGTTACAGCTACTGGAACTGCAATTGGCACGGCGGCGCGGTGGTATACAGGAACAACGTCTTTTACGGAAACAACGCCTGGCGCGGCGGCTACTACGGTTCGAGTGCTACTGCTTACGGCCGGTACGGAGCGGCACGGGTTGGATCCGGCTACAACCCCTCCACGGGAACCTACGCTCGCGGTGCATCCACAGTGACTCCTTATGGCACTCAAAGAGCAGGCCAAGCGTATAACCCCCGTACCGGCGCCTACGCCGCCACTCATCAAACTTCGAACGCTTACGGGAACTACGGAAGCTCCGTCGTATCAAAGAACGGTCAGACTGCCTACACACAACATCAGACAACAGCGCGCGGATCGGTGGGAACGGTGGAAACATCGAATGGCGCCCGCGGTGTTGCCGGGACTGGAGTCAACGGCACTGCCGCAGCAGGCCAAACGGCAAATGGCAACAGATACGCGGCCGCAAACGGAAATGTTTACAAGAACACCGGCAGCGGTTGGCATCAGACGCAGGGAACTGAGTCGAGAGGATGGGGACAGCAACAAAGGAGCGGCGGGTCATCAGCGTTCGGCGGAGCGAGCGGGGGGGGATGGCAATCAAGAGCAGATAGCGCCCGAGGTTCGGCAAGCGTTGGCCGGGGCGGGGGCGGGTTTCGCAGATGAAAACCAATACACTTACGATTTTATTGGTTGCGCTTGCTTCGCTTACAGCCTGTAGCAAGGTACAGAAGGCAGATTCGCTACAGACCTTTGCCACCCCCCAAGATGCGGGTAGCGCACTGATCGCTGCGGCAAAGTCGGGCCAGCAACCAGCTCTGTTGACAATCTTCGGCTCGGACTCGAAAGACATTCTCTCATCCGGAGATCCTGTGCAGGACAAGAACACCGTCGAGGGCTTCACTTCGAGGTATGAGGCAATGCACCGCTGGCGGAAGACGGAGGACGGCGGACAAATGCTTATCGTAGGCGCCGACAATTTCCCGTTTCCCATCCCGCTCAAGCAAAACAGCAGTGGTCGCTGGTTCTTTGACACGGATGCTGGACGACAAGAGATCCTGGATCGCCGGATCGGCCGGAACGAGCTCGCGATCATCGATGTTTGCGGAGCGGTCGCAGACGCGGAGGCCGAGTACTTCTCGCAGCTTCACGATGGCGCAACCACGAAACAATACGCCCAGAAATTCATCAGCGATCCGGGTAAGCATAATGGCCTTTACTGGCAATCGACGCCGGGAGAACCCGAAAGCCCACTCGGGCCTCTTGTGGCTTTCGCAACCTCCGAGGGGTATGACGTGAAGGCCGCCGCTCATGCTCCGTTCCACGGTTATTACTTCCGCATGCTTAGAGGACAGACCCAGAATGCACCAGGCGGCGCTAAAGACTACCTGAGCGACGGAAAAATGCTGCACGGCTTTGCCTTCGTTGCGTATCCGGCTGAGTACCGCAACTCAGGCGTGATGACCTTCATCATGAATCAGGACGGCGTGCCGCTGCAAAAGGACTTGGGGGAAAAAACTGCGGCAGTGGCAGGCGCCATGACGGAGTTCGATCCAGATTCCAGATGGATCATCGCGCAGGATTGATTCAATCGTGCCTCACGGGCCCGCTCGACAGCCAAATCGCCAGGCCGAACCCGATTGCAAATGCGAACAACCCGTTGATCGACCACATCCTGCTGTAGATATTCTCCGCCACTCCGTGTGCTTGTCCAACGATCGTGTGAAGCAGAGCAAGGCTGGTCCACGCAGCATGCATGATTGTGTTGATAGTGTGCTCCCTCCGGCCGATGTTCGGCCACACGTCTACCGAAGCGAACTACGTACCACTTGCCGCTGGGGTACCTATAGCATACGTTGTGTGTCTTCTCCCCGCCACCCCCAAAGACATCCAATCGGCGGACACTAGTACAAGCTAATCAAGGGCGCGGATGGGAAGAATTCTCCGTGTGTTCAGACGAGACAGACCATCGAGCTCAGCAACTCAGATAGAAGGCTCGCCGAGGATACAGAAGAACAACGCGCAGCGGCCGAGACAGGTCCCTGCGTCGCGCGCGATGGCCCGAGCGATTTAGCGGGTTTAGTGATGATCCGGCTGGTCAGCGCCGTAACCTGCTTGGTAGCCGGCGTCGTAGGCTTTCTGGTCTTCATCGTTCTTGAAATGGTGCTTCTTTGAATGATCGCGATTATGCGCGCGGTCATCCCGTCCTTCCTTCATGCCCAGTTGGTAGTTCTTATTTTTCGAATAGTCCTCATGCGTCTGGTCCGTCCGGTTTTGGTCTTGGGCGGCGATTGCGGCTCGCACCGGCATGCCAGCGACGGAAATCCCCAGCGCCAACACAGAAATGCCAACGATTCGCGTTAAGTTTATCCTCATCTAGTTTCTCCTGACTTTCAGCGGATCGAACTCTCTAGTACATGCTCGCGTGTACCTAGCATCTATTGATCCACGTCAGCCTCACCTGCTCCAATAGGGTGAACTCTTTAAGTTTGACTCAAGGCTTACGCTGCCGAAAACTCATTGGCCGCTTGACCGCTGCTTCGCAAAATGCGAAGATTCAGTGTGCGCATCGTCAGCCGAAAGGCCATTCGAGAGGCGATTCGAGCGCATGGCGAATGGTCCGCTTCGCTTAACGCATGGTACAAGATCACCAAGCTCGCGGATTGGAGGAACTTTGCCGACGTTCGGAACAGCTGGAGGAATTCAGACGTGGTCGGCCGCTTCGTGGTCTTTGACATCGGCCACAACCGCTGCAGGCTTATCGCGACGATCAAATACAAATGGAAAATGGTCTACATCCGACGCATCCTAAGCCACGCTGAATATGACAAAAAGGAGTGGCAAGAACCATGATCATGGTATCGGAAAAATATGCGCTGGAAGTCGGGTCGCCGACTCCAATCACATCCGAGCGCCAGCATGAGGAATACCTAGCGGTTCTTGATCGGCTGGCCAGCAAGGAACATCCGACCGACGATGAGGAGAAGTATGCCGAGGTGCTGGTCACCCTGATCGAAGCGTATGAAGAGAAACATCATTCGGTCCCCGATGCGTCACCGCTAGAAGTCTTGCGCGAATTGATGGAAGCCAACAATCTGCGGCAGAAGGACCTCGTGTCAATCTTTGGGTCTGAAAGCATTGTGTCGGAAGTGCTGCATAAGAAGCGGGAACTGAACAAAATGCACATCGCAAGGCTGAGTAAGCGCTTCCGAGTTTCTCCGGCAGTCTTTTTCTAACCGCGGACATAAATGGAAGGTCAGCATGCCGAGGTCGAGGGCCTTGCCTCATTATTTTCCTGAAATAGATTGATTCATGACTGTCGCCTACCGCGCCCAAAATTCCAACTTGCCTAGCGCTGGATGGTGACAAATAGCAGGGCGAGCAGGCAGAGCCAGAGTGCGCCCATGAAGTGCCAATACATCGACACGACGCCGACCGCAGTGCGCTGTTTTTCTTTTAGCCCATAGCCGCGGACAACCGAAGCGGCGTATGCCAGGCCGGCCACAGCAATCAGCAATAGCGCAGTGTAAGCGCCACTGACGATATAAAAGAACAAGGTGCCGAGGTCCAGCGCGAGATAGAGGCCATGCAGGCTGAAAGCCCGCCAGGCGACGATTTGCCCGCCGACAAACGCGAGAGCGAACAACAACGTGGCCGAAAGCCAAACCGCGCAACGCCGATTCGCCCCGGCGCGTAGACGCGATCGCGCGAATTCGATTGTTAGGCTGCCAGCGATCAAAACCGCCGCGCTGACGTACAGCGCATGCGGCAGCGGAAACAAGATCCACGCTTTCGAATGCGTCCAGCGCGGCACGACGATGCGGGCGAGCGTGATGAAAAACGTAGCGATCCACACCATCGCAAAGAGAGTGACCGTACGATAGGCGCTGAGCGGTGTGGCTGAACCGCCGGGGCTAGGATCGGGATCGCCATGCCAGCCGTAATCCGATTCGTCGAAATTTCCCCCGCCGAATCCGTTGCCGTTGTCGTTGATGCGGAGGGGATCGCGTTCCGATGCGGGGACTTCTGGTGGAGGAAGCAACGTAGTCGCCATCGTCGATTTCTCCTTGCCGATCTATCGTCGGCCTCGGATTCTCTCACAGCTTCCGCGAAACGTCTGGTCTTTCACGCATCTGTTGCCGAGACGCAAAACCGAGGCGACATCCGAACTCAGTGCTTCCAGCGGGAATAGACGCTCTTTCCCGCGTAAGTTGCCGCGTGTCCCAATTCGTGCTCGATTTCGAGCAGGCGATTGTATTTTGCGATGCGTTCCCCGCGGCAGATCGATCCTGTCTTGATCTGGCCCACGCCGGTGGCCACCGCGAGGTCTGAGATGGTCGTATCGTCGGTCTCTCCCGAGCGATGGGAAATCACCGCGGTGTAACCAGCCTTTTGCGCCATATCAATGCAGCGCAGCGTCTCTGTAATGGTTCCGATTTGATTGAGTTTAATCAGGATCGAATTCGCGATTCCGCGCTTGATTCCTTTGCCGAAAATTTCCGGGTTGGTGACGAACGCATCGTCGCCCACAAGCTGCATTTTTTCGCCAAGTTGCTTGGTCAACTGCGCCCAGCCATCCCAATCTTCTTCCGCCAGGCCGTCCTCCAGGGAGCAAATTTCTGGATAACGCTTCAGCCAATCGGCCCACAGCGCGACCATTTCGCTCGACGACTTCTTCGACTTGTCCGATTTTCGGAACACGTAGCTGCCGTCCTCGTAGAACTCGCTTGACGCGGGATCCAGATCGATGGCGATGTCCGCGCCGGCTTTATAGCCGGCCTTTTCGATGGCGGCTTCGAGCAATTCCATCGCTTCTTCGTTCGATCGCAAACGCGGCGCAAAACCGCCTTCGTCGCCGACGCTCGTTTCGTATCCCTTGCCGTGAAGAATGTCTTTCAGGGTATGAAACGTTTCAGCCGCGGCTCGCAGCGCTTCCGAAAATGTGGGGGTGCTCAGCGGCGCGATCATAAATTCCTGGAAGTCCACGTTATTGTCGGCGTGCTTGCCGCCGTTGAGCACGTTGCACATCGGAACCGGCAGCACGTAGGATTCGCGCTGCGCGAGATATCGATAGAGCGGCTGCTTTCGCTCGCGCGCCACGGCTCGCGCCGCGGCCATCGAGACACCGAGAATCGCATTGGCGCCCAGGAGCGCTTTGTTCGGCGTGCCATCGAGCAGAATCATTTTTTCATCCAGCGCCTGCTGCTCCGCCGCGTCCATTCCTTTCACCACTGGCTGAATGACCTTGACGACGTTCTCGACGGCCTTGCGGACGCCCTTTCCCAGGTAGCGCTTTTTGTCTCCATCGCGCAGCTCCACGGCTTCGTTCTTTCCCGTCGACGCACCGGAGGGAACTCTCGCCGTGCCCGTGGCGCCGCTATCGAGCGTCATCGTCACCTGAAC
>JASHRI010000424.1 GCA_030037435.1 Candidatus Acidiferrales bacterium
TGGGACTGGTCGCCCGAGCAGATCTCCGGATGGCTGAAGACCCAGTATCCCGATGACGAGAGCATGCGAGTGTCCCACGAGACCATCTACCGCAGCCTGTTCATTCAAGCGCGGGGTGTATTGAAAAAGGAGCTGATGGATCATCTGCGGTCGAAGCGGCGCATGCGCCGCTCGCGACATTCCAGCGAACATGGACAGTCACGGGGACAGATCGTCGATGCCATCTCGATCCGCGAACGACCCGCGGAGGCGGAAGACCGAGCCATTCCTGGCCACTGGGAAGGCGATCTATTGAGTGGCGCCAAGAATAGCTACATTGCCACGCTGGTGGAGCGTCATTCGCGCTTTGCCATGCTGATCAAAGTCCCAAGCAAAGAGACCGAAGCGGTGGTTGCTGCCTTGCGTCAGCATGTTCGGAAACTCCCTGCCACTCTGCGACGCTCGCTGACCTGGGATCGCGGACTGGAGATGGCCAAACACAAGGACTTTACGGTAGCGACCGATGTGAAAGTCTATTTCTGTGATCCACAAAGTCCCTGGCAGCGCGGGACGAACGAAAACACCAATCTGCTTCTACGACCATACTTCCCGCGAGGAACGGACCTGTCTCCCATCTCTCAAGCGCAGCTCGACCAGGTCTCGCTGCGCTTGAATCAGCGCCCAAGAAAAACACTAGGCGTTGAAACTCCTGCGAGTAAACTGCAGGCAAGTGTTGCGTCGACCGCCTGAGCCAGCAGCGTTAACCAGGACTTTGCACAGCTTTTGAGGTGGCGTGGTGTCGATTATCAACGTGCCGGCCCGTGCCTGAATGCTGGATACGTGTTGAGTCCGACAAGCTCCGATTTTACGGAGTGAGGAGTCTTCGGCGACGAGCGGATCATTTCTCTGGTACGAAGCTAGGGCCCACCCGGCGGCCGAGTGGACAATTCCTCTTACATGGAAGGCGTTGCATAGCTCCGCCGCTTATAACGATGGGGTGCTCCCACTACAACTACAGTAATTATCTGGACCTTGGAGCTGCGACACGCTCCGGATAGATTCGCGTCGCAACGAAGTCGGCTGAGATCCAAGCCGGTGGGTCCAAGATGCGGCCAGTTTCAGAGAAAGATTTGGCGCCCACAGTGGAAGGAAGTAAGCGGAAGACGGATAGCTTTCTGACTAGTAAAAGAAATCCCACTCCGCACCAAATCCCGCTCTTCAACTTGCTTGAGCAAATGGTGGAGGCAGGGTTCTCCGCCCAAGAAACATCTACCATTGCACGCCTGGATAGGGACTGGGCATGCGAAAGCCGCGATAAGCGTATTGCCCGGCGATTATCGCTTGCCAAACAGTCTGGGGCGGCGAGGCTTGCGTCACCTCGTAGATGGCGGCATTGGAGGCAGGCACAGCGGTGGTTGCGCACTCGTCGTACTCCAGATCACCGTTCGCGAGGACCTCGGCGTTGCCGCCGAAAAAGGAGTAGTCTACTGTGGTCGGATGAAAGGTGAGGGTAGCAGTCAAGGCGGTCTCATCAAGCTGCAAGATCGGTGCCGTGCTATAGCAGTTGGGCTGTCCAGGTACGCCACAGGTTCCTCCCGTGCCGATGTCCACATAACCGCGGTCGTCCCCGTTATCGAAGAGTGCCAGCGAGAAAGAGCCAGATGTGTTGGTTGTGACGAAGGACGGGCCGTGCTGAGCGAAGAACCAGTCGGTGTTGTTCGCGTCCGGAGTGCCGTCGGCGTTCATTAAGGTGAAGTCGCCCTGGTAACCGAGGTGCCAGATGATATCTCCAGGACCAACGCCATTGTTGTAATCGATCTTCACGAGCCAATTCTGATGGCGCATGGAAATAATCAGATTGCCATCGCTGGAGGAATAGAGAACGGCGTTGGTGTGGGTCCAGTCCGGATAAAGGTAAGGCTGACGACTGGTGTCCAAATGGTTGAACTCGTTCCAGGCCCAAACGGGCTGAGGAGTATGGGAAGGATTATCGCCGCCGACGTTTTCCATGTCGCCCAGATCAATGATTACATCGCCGGTCACCGTAGTGCCGGAGATGACTTGCTGCGTGGCGGCGATGACGACCACGTGACCGTTCGGCAGTACAGCAAAATCGTGATGCGTGCCGATGACGGTGACGTTACATTCGTTACAGGTGGCGGCGGCGAGAGCCGTATTGAGCTCGGCCGCCGTCATTTGCCATATAATATTTCCGCCCAAATCTATTTCCTCCAAAACGGAGTCGGTGCCGTCAGTTCCCAATGCCGCGGAGAAATTGATCAGGAAATGGCCGTTGGGCAGTAGCTTGATCGGATTTACCTGGAGTCCCGCAAATCCGCTCGGATTGTAGCTCCAGAGAATGTTTCCGCTCAGGTCCGTGAGGACCAACGGAGAGAGGTTCCCAGCTCCATCAACCAAGTCGAGCATTTCGACGCCGCTTTGCGGAGTCATCCCCGCAGTTGTGGTGAACGTCACGCTTGGCGCCTCGCCTGCCGTAAGCGCGCCGGTAGTGAAGGTATAGTCGGCGTCGTCGAAGGAGGTGCCATCGCCGAATTGGAGGACGCCGCGCATATGGTAGGGCGTGGATTGCTTCATGCCGGCAACGTAGAGGCTGACGGGGCTGCCGAGCTGGGAATTGGGCTGAGTCCAAGTATTGAAACCGTAGGCGGTGGTGGGGCCGAACTGGACGCTGACGTTTGCGGGGGACGGCGGAGTGACGACGTACTCGGCAACCTGCACGTTGTTGGTGGTGGTGAAGGCGCCGGGAGCGACGACGTTAACGGTGGCATGGGCGGAAACGGCCGGATTCGTGATGCTGGTGGCCGTAACGGTGGCGTAGAAGCTTTGCGCGCCGCCAGGGCCGCTATAGTTGCCGTTGGCGTCGATGGTTCCAGGCGCAAGCACGGCGGCGGGGCTGCCCAAAAAAGGCGCGCCGAGGACGGACCACTTGACCCCTGCCGGGTCGCCCGCGGCTAGGAAGGGCAAGGTACCTGAGGCGCCCATGGCGGAGGCGGGCGGCGTGACGCTAAGCGAAATGAGGTTTGCGGTCCCGGAGACGTTGACGACTTGCGGAGAACTGGAGGCATTGTCGGTGAGCGTGATGGTTTCGGAGAGCGAACCGGAAGCGGTGCCGGCAGGGGCAAAGGTGACGGAGATGGCGCAGGTGCCCATGGAAGGGATGGATCCGGTGCAGCTATTCATATTGGTGAAATCGCTAGAATTGGCTCCGCCAAAGGCGACGGAGGAAACGCTCAGGGTGCCTGCGCCGGAGTTGGTCACTGTGATGGAAGTCGGACCGCTGGTAGAGCCTTGAACGGTGGTCGGCAACATGACGGGATCGGGTGAAATGGTGACGGAAGGAGTTGGCGCGAGCGTCGAATTATTCGCGCAGCCAGCGGACAAAGAGAGCAAAGAAAGAATACCAATCAAGTACGAGCGTTTAGCCAAGAGCGGAATTTTAGACAAGCGAGCATTCCCGAGTTTCAACATTTTGACCTTCCGGCGGGTGAAAGTGTACAACAACCTGCCAACTGCAAAAATTCCGATTAGTCAGATTGCCGAACATGTGCCTCCAGTTGCCCACACGCAATGTTGTTGTGGGAAGCGAGAGGCGGAATCCTCAGCGGATCGTCGGCAATGCGGAAGTAATCCGTCTCGTCTGTCGCGCGGCCGGCTGGCGACGATTCCTTCGCCGTTCCCGCGCCAGGTCCAACTTTCCAAAATAGGACAGCACCGTTGCTCGCTTGACCTGCGTTTCGCGGCGGAATATAGTCGCGCCAATCATTGGGGGTGTGCGATGAAATGGAAGTCCTTCGCTATTTTCCTGGCAAGCTTAGGTCTAGCGCTGGCAGCGAGTGTGGCTGCGCGGGCGCACCACTCCTTCGGGGTCGAATACGACGAAAATAAGCCGGTCACATTAACCGGCACGGTAACGAAAATCGAGTGGACCAATCCACACAGCTTCGTCTACATCGACGTGAAAGATGCGAGCGGCAAGGTCACGAACTGGCGGTTCGAGGGATTCCCTCCTACTGTTTTGTATCGAAGCGGATGGAAGCGGGATGTGACCATGAAGGTGGGCGACGAGATCACGATTTTCGGCTGGCAGTCGCGCGTGGGCGGGCCATGGGGCCATTCGCGATCCATCACGTTTAAGGACGGCAAGAGACTGTACTTCGGCCCGTCACCAGGACTAGGTGGCGGCAGCGACTCGTCGCCGAACCTGCCGGCCCCGTCGACGCAGCAGGCGCACTAGCGCCGTTTCCATCGGCAGTTTTGATTTTGCCAGTCGCTAAGGGTCGGACGGCGCTCGCGGAGGTCATCGTGAGAACGAATCTTGCTATTGCAGCTGTTGCGTTGATGGCACTGCCGTTTCTCTGCCCCGCCCTTGCGGCGCAACAAGCGGCCACCCCGGATTGGACGCATCCCAAGGCTGGCCCCGATGTGCCGCGCGCAACCGACGGCCATCCCGATATGACAGGCGTGTGGCAAGGCGGCAGTAACCGGATCGGGACATGGGAAGACACGAACTCTGGCGACGGTCCACTGGGAGAGAGCGGGCCGATCACACCGTGGGCGGTGAAACAACCGCAGCCGAGGCCGCAATACCAGGAATGGGCCCAAGCCAAAGTGCAAGAGTCATACAAAATGCGCGGAATTGACGAGCCGATGGTGCGTTGCCTGCCGCCAGGTACGCCGCGCACTTCGCTAATGGGTTTGTTCCCGATGCAGATCGTGCAGACGCCGCAGACGGTCGTCCTGCTATACGAAGTGTTTGGCCTGTACCGAACGATTCCGATCAACGCCCAGCATCCGGACGACCTGGAACCGACCTACATGGGAGATTCCGTGGGCCATTGGGATGGCGACACTTTGGTGGTGGACGTGACGAGCTTTAACGACCAAACATGGCTCTCTGGAACCGGAACATTTCACAGCGAGAAGCTGCACGTGGTCGAGAAATACACGCGCGTGGACAAAAACACGATCGTGTACGAGAGCATCGTGAACGATCCGACGGTCTTGACGCAGCCATGGATTCGATACGGGACCATCATGCTGCGAACGGGAACGCGGCTGCGTGAATACGTCTGCTCGGAAAACAATCAGGATCGGCAACAATATGAGGAGATGCTGAAGAATCCCAGCGTCTTCGAAAGAAAATAGTTGCCCGGGCCCCGCTATTTACAATCGAAGAGATTCGGCAACAGCCCGCCCGATTTTCCAAGAAATGATTTGGTGAAAGCAGAGGCGTTGGCCGGTTCCTCAGGACCAACGTAGTAGGTGCGGGCGCGCCCGCGGGCGCGGGCGACGAAACTCGCAGCAGGCTCAACCACTCCCGATGTGCCCACAGCCAGGAAAACCGTGCAGTCCGAAAGCGCCTGAAAAATCCGATCGAGATCGTAAGGCACTTCGCCGAACCAACAGATATGCGGGCGAATCTGGCCTCCGCATTCGCAGCGTGGAATTTCGGCCCGCGGCTCATAGGTGCGCGAGTCGTCAAATGGCGGCCGGCGGCAAGTATCGCAGCGGCTTTTGAAAAGTTCGCCGTGCATGTGGACGGCGCGGCGCGAGCCAGCTTGCTCGTGCAGGTTGTCGACATTCTGTGTGCAGAGAAAAAGGCGCTCGCCTAATTTGCTTTCAAGCGCGGCGAGTGCGAAATGGCCGGGATTCGGTTTCGCAGCGCCCGCGGCGCGGCGTCGCATGGAATAAAACTCCCAGACCATCGCAGGATCGCGCTGCCAGGCGTGAGGCGAAGCCACTTCTTCGACGCGGTAGGTGCGCCAGATGCCGCCCGCTCCGCGAAACGTGGGAATGCCGCTTTCGGCGCTGATGCCAGCGCCGGTGAGAATGAAGACGCGGTCGGCGGCAGAAATCTCGATCATCATCAAGAAAACAGATTACGCGCCAGGAAGAGGACGTTGGCGGGACGCTCGGCGAGGCGTCGCATGAACCACGGGAACCAGGAGGAGCCGTAGGAGATTAACACGCAAGTGCGGTAGCCGGCGTGAACGAGATGCAACTGTTCGGCGCGCTGGATTCCGTAGAGCATGGCAAATTCGAGCTGGTTGGCTGCGATGGATTGCGACGCGGCCCATTCGGCGATGCGCGCAATCAGTGTCCGATCGTGCGTAGCAATCGCGGTGCGTACACCCGCGCGGCGTGCCTCGGGGCCAAGGAGCACTTGCGCGAGCGCGAAGAAATTCGCGTCGACGTCGGATTTTTTCGGAAATGCAATTTCGGAGGGCTCGCTATACGCGCCCTTCACGAGGCGCACGGAACCGCCGATTGAGATGATTGATTGGACGTCTTGCTCGGTGCGATAGAGATAAGCCTGCAGACAGACGCCGACGTTGCGGTACATTTTCCGGGCCCGGCGATAGAGCTCCAGTGTGGGATCGACAAAAGGGCTTTGCTCCATGTCGATCCAGAGGGTTTTGGCATCGCCGGGCGCGCCGGCGGCGCTTGAAGCTTCAATCAGTTTCGAAAGGTTGGCGAAGCAGAGCTCGGCGTCGATATTGAGGCCGAGCTGCGTGAGTTTAATGGAAATTTCGGACCGCAGACCGGCGTCGCGGACACGGCGCAGCAAATCGATATATTGCTGCACCACGGCGTCGGCTTCGGCGCGATTGTCGATATTTTCGCCAAGGTGGGTGAGCAGCGAGGCGATGCCATGGTCCTCCAGAGCGCGGGCGGCGGAGAGCGCATCAGTGGAGGATTCACCGGGAAGAAAACGGCGAGCTGTGCGCCGGACGAAGGCGAAGCGCGGAGCGCGCTCGCGCAGCCAGGCGCTCTGAGAAGCATCCACCAGCATGTGGCGCATCCAGCTCATTGCGAGGAAGTGAGCGCCTCGAGAAAGGGCACGTAGAACTCCAGACCATCATAGAACGATTGCACGCCAACGCGCTCGTCGCGTGGCGGACACGAAGACGAGCCTATCAGAGGCGGGCCAAAATCGTCATCCCCGGCAGGGACTCAGACTTACGAATACCGAGCGAAGCGTTCGAAGTGACGGCCTAGGGCTGAAATCAGCTGGTACTAAGGTCTGAACCTGATGGCCGCCCGCCAGCGGAAACTGTTACAAAAAATTGGAACCTTAGGCGGATGGCCTGCGTGTGCGGCGCGGTCGAACTGATGCAAGGCCAAATCTCACAGAGCGAAATCGTTCCAATGCGATCGCAGGATCCACTGGATATAGCTGCAGGTCGCCGTTCCCTCAATTTCAGGGAGAACAGCCCCACCTAGCTGGGGTTTCTCGCCGGGAAGCTCCGCGTTTATTCAGGGAGGATACTGGGCGGATTTTGCCGAGCGAGGTTAAGGCCGTCGCTCGCAGGATACATAGGGTGAGGCGCCTCGATTTCGCGACGTTTCGGGCCCTCCGGATTCAACCGATATGAAAACATCATGAGTGGCATAGCCGGAATTTTCGAGCGAAGCGGCGCGACGGCGGACTACGCGAAGATTCGGGATCTCGCGAATTTTCTATCATCCGCGGGCCCGGATGGTACGGGCGTCTGGTGCCGAGGGCCCGTAGCCCTGGGACACGCCATGTTGCGAGCCACGCCGGAAGCGGCGGGCGAACGGCAGCCCGCGGGAATCGACGCGCAGCTCTGGATCACGGCGGATGCGCGGCTCGATGCGCGCACCGATCTCATCAGAAAGCTCGAGAATGCCGGATGCAACGTGCAGCACGGGGCGCCAGATTGCGACTTGATTCTGCACGCCTACGCAATCGCCGGCGAACGCTGCGTGGAGCATCTGCGCGGCGATTTTGCTTTCGCGATCTGGGATGCTCGCTGGGGTACTCTTTTCTGCGCGCGCGATCATTTCGGAGTGAAGCCTTTCTATTATGCCGATTTCGAAGACGTCTTCGTGTTCAGCAACCTGCTGGAGTGCTTGCGGCTTCACCCCGCCGTCGGAAATGAACTTAACGAAGACGCGATCGCAGACTTTCTGCTGTTCGGATTGAATTCCAACGTTGCGACCACGACCTTCCGAGACGTTCGTCGTTTGCCCGCGGCCCATTTCATGAAGGTTTCGACGGCGGGCCTGAGAGTGCAACGCTACTGGACGCCTCCGGTGGATGGAGGCATCCGCTACCGGCGGGCGGACGAATACGTTGAACACTTTCAGCTGCTGCTGCGAGAGTCAGTGGCCGACCGGGTGCGTGGCGTTCCGTCGGGGGTTGTGCTGAATGGGGGGCTCGACTCCTTCGCCGTGGCGGCCACAGCTCGAGAGCTTTCGACGCCATCTGCGAAGGCCGCCGACCTGCGAGCTTACACCGTCGCTTCCAAATCCCTGCCGGACGATCCCGACGGGGCACAGGCGCGCGAAGTGACAAATTTTCTCCGCATTCCGATACATCTTCTGCCGTTCGATAAGCTTGAACCATTCGAGCGATTGGAGGATCCAGAATTGGGTCCGCCGGAGCCGACCGACGATCCATTTTTTGCGGGAGTCTTCGACCAATTCCAAAAGGTTGCCGCCGATTGCCGCGTCCTGCTGGATTCGGAAGGCGCCGACCATCTGATGCACTTCGAGAGGTGGCCTTACGCACGCCATCTGGCGCGCAATGGGCGGTGGCGACAGCTACTCCGCGAAACGCCGCGCTACCTTTTGGTTCCGTCGTCTCCATGGCCGGGGATGCAGCGGCGGTTGGGCGGATTTTTGACTCGAGACGCGAGCGAGCCCGCCTTGCCAAAATGGCTCACGGCGAGCTTCGCGCGGCGAGCGAACGTGAAAGACCGCTGGAAGCAGTTTGGGCGCGCGGGCGACCTGCCAATTCATCCGATCGTTCCCAAGGCCCACGGTTCGCTATTGCTGCCGCACTGGACACAGCTATTCGAACTGCAAAATCCGGGAATCACGCGCAGCCCAGTCGAGGTGCGTTACCCATATCTGGATCTGCGTATCGTGAATTATATCTTGGCACTGCCCTCTTTCCCGTGGAGCTTTCAAAAGACGCTCCTGCGAGAGGCAATGATAGGACACTTGCCCGAAAGCGTCCGATGCAGGCCGGAAACTCCGCTGAAAACCGATCCGTTAACGGCGATGCTGCAGGAGCAAAATACCGCATGGATCGACAAGGTTCCCTGGAGCCAAGAGATGGATTGTTACGTACATCGAGCCAGCCTGCCCAAGCTGCACGACGAGATGGAACCCAGCCAGGCCGCGGTCGCCATTCGGCCGTTTTGCCTGAATTTTTGGCTGCAGTACCGGCGTACCGTGCGCCAAAAGGTGGCCGCCGAGGTTCAGCACGCCTCGTGAGGTGCTGACCCGGGCTGTCATAACTCTGCGCCTTTTTTCTTCCCTCCTAGACCCCGTTCTGCGATATTCCTTGCTGCAAAATTCCCAATTGCCAACGAGGGTGACCGGCTGAGGTCGACCAACCCAAAACGCGTGTCTCAGCTTCCAAGCAACGATACTCTGTACAAGTTTTCGAGGAGGATCCGGCGCATGAGGATGCTGGTGCGGATTTCTTGTCTGTTGATGCTCTTCATCCTGCCGGCGGCGGCGCAGGACACATCCACCGCACCTCAAGACCAGTCTACTTCGACGTCGACGACTGAGAAACCACCAAAGGAAAAAGGGCCTCGCATCACTCCGAAGTACGAAATTTCAGGGGGCTTTGCATACCGATCTTATTACCAGCTCAACGGACTGAATCCCTATCTGAATGGCTGGTATGCTTCCGTCGACCGCAACTTCTTTCACTGGCTCGGAGCGGAAGGTGAAGTGTCAGGAGTTTACAAAAACCAAGGTGTGGTAGTGGGCAATACGGGCATTTACTCGTTCATGTTTGGACCCAGAATCTACCCGCTGGGCCACCGGAAAGTCACGCCTTACGGCCATGTCCTTTTTGGCGCAAGCGTTTTGCGAAATACGGTCGGTCCGTTCGGCGGTTTTGGCGTGAACACCGACACGACCGCCGTGCATTCCTGGGAAGCGGGCGGCGGGCTGGATTACAATCTGTCCAGCCACTGGGGAATTCAAATCGTGCAGTTCGATGTGGGCACCTCCAACTTCACTGGCAGCAACCAAAATCAGGGTTTCCGCCGGATTACCGTAGGAATCGTCTACCGCTTCGGAAAGAAGTAGGAACCATCCGCATTGGCGAGGATTTGTCGCCATGCCATTCAGCGATTTCGCAGTAACTCGCCTCGGCGTCGGCCTCCAAATTATTACCCTTGCGGAACGGGTCACGCTCATAGCAGATTACGATTCGATGGAGATTTCCCTGGAAGACGCGCGGCGCCGCTCGGCCTTGCTGGTGACTGCGCTGATTGTGTGCACGATCGTGATTTTCGAGGCGAGCAGAATTTGGCTAGCCAGCCATTGGCTCGCATCGGGGAAGAGCGATGTGATGCAGCGGGCAGCGGGGCTGACGCCGGCGGACGGATCGGCCTGGGACGCCGTGGGTCGGTCTCGCCAGTGGGACTTCCTGAAACCGGACCTTCCAGACGCGATCGCCGACTATCAAAAGGCGCTTCGCGACGATCCGCGCTCCGCCTATTACTGGATGGACTTAGCAAGCGCATATGAAGCTGTGGGGAACGATACAGGTGCCAGCGATGCTTTCCAGAATGCGCGGGCCGCGTATCCCGAGTCTGCGGAGGTCGCTTTCTACTACGGAAATTTCCTGATACGCCAGCAACGGTATGCGGAAGCTTACCCGGAGCTGCGACGGGCCGTACGGGCCGATCCCTCGCTGCTCCCTCTAGTGATTTCGCGAAGCTGGCGAGCCACGGAAGACGTGAGTCCGCTGCTCGATCAGATCCTGCCACAGAGCGTGGACGCTTATCTGCAGGCGTTGAGTTTTTTCTCGTCGATTCACCGAGGAGATGCGGCACTCGCCGTTTGGCAGCGCTTGACGAGCCTCAAGCAAAAGGTCGCCTTGCCGGCCACCTT
>JASHRI010000425.1 GCA_030037435.1 Candidatus Acidiferrales bacterium
TCAGCCATCCGTATGGAAACGAATTGACATACCTATTCTATTCATATTAAATAGGCATTCCGCATTTCGCTTTATCCGCCTGGGGTCGCGGACGCGGATTCATCTTCACCATCCAACAATTTTGGGGGTTACATGTCGCCACATTCTAGGGGCGGAACTCTTATCGCCAATCCATACGATCGCAATTATTCCGCCTCTCGTCGGTCCCGGCTTTCCGCCCTCCGGCGCTTCGGATGCGGGATTGCTTTGCTGGTCTTGACCTTAGCGGTCGCTCCCCGCGTACGGGCCCAAGCGTCAGCCATACTGTCCGGCACGGTTACGGACCCGTCTGGCGCTGCGGTTGCCTCTGCCTCCGTCACGGTGAAGGACCTCGACACCGGGGCAACCCGAACCCTGTCAACCGACGACGCCGGCAGGTATGAAGCGATAGCCCTTCCCGTGGGCCTGTATGAGGTCGACGTTACAAAGGAAGGCTTTGCGGAGGCTGTCCGCACTGGCATTCACCTTGCCGTCGGTCAGGTCGCTGTCGCCGATCTGTCTCTCCACCTCGGGCAGGTCAGCCAGCAGGTCAGCGTCAAGGAAGACGCGCCGGTCGTGAGCGTCACTGCCGAGGACAACCCTGGCCTCGTCGGCGAACAGCAGATTAAGAATCTACCGCTCAACGGCCGAAGCTACGACCTGCTTCTTCCGTTGAACCCCGGCGTGGTGAACTTTACCTGGGAAAAAGCCGGCGGCACGGGTGTGTCCAACTCCACCACGGCCAACAATTTCGCCGTCTCCGGCAACCGGCCGCAGCAGAACCTGTTCCTGCTCAATGGGATCGAGTACACCGGAGCAGCCGAAAACAATATGCAGCCCGGCGGCACCAGCGGAATGTTGCTTGGTGTGGATGCCGTCCGCGAGTTCAACGTCCTCACCGATTCCTACAGCGCTGAATACGGGAAACATCCGGGTGCTCAGGTTTTGATCGCAACGCAATCTGGCTCAAATCAACTGCACGGTAACGTTTACGAGTACTTGCGCAACAACGATCTCGATTCCGCGAATTTCTTCGATAAAGGCTCGCCGCCACCCTTCGAGCGCAATCAATTTGGAGCGGCACTTGGCGGTCCGATCCAGACGGACAAAACCTTCCTCTTCGGCAATTATGAAGGCTTCCGCCAGCGCCTCGACCAGACCTCCGCCGCCTTTGTCCCAGACCTTGCCGCGCGCGCCGCTGCCGTTCCCAGCGTGCAACCCCTGTTAGCCTTGTGGCCCACGCCACCTGCTGGCGCGCCTGATTTCACCGTTTCGGGCCAGGCCTATGGCATCGCGCAAGTCTTCAGCAGCCCGCCCCAGACAATTCGCGAAGATTTCGGCACCGCGCGCCTCGACCATATTTTTTCCTCGAAGGATTCGTTTGCGGCTGTCTACACGATCGATGATGGCGACGACTTCACGGCCACCACTGCCGATCCTTACAGCGCCGATATCGAAACTCTGCGCGAACAGGTGCTCAGCCTCGAAGAGACTCACGTCTTCTCGCCTTCATTCTTGAATACCTTCCGATTCGGCTATTCGCGCGCGGGCTACTTCTTCACCGGGGAACCTACTCCAGGTACACCGGCCGCTGCGGTGCCCGGTTTCCTCACGGGCCATCTGGTGGGCGCGGTCGTGGTCGGCGGCGCTGCCACATCCAACCCGCAAGCGCAGGTTGGTCTCGCTGGCAGCAACAATGGAAGCGACCTCCGCATCGCCCGCAACCTGTTCACCTTCGAGGATCGCGTCACGATGACGCGGGGTAACCACCAGTGGAGCTTCGGCGTTTGGCTCCAGCCATTCCAGTCCAATGAGACTCTGGCCCTCAGCCAGTTGGGCCAAGCAACGTTCGCCAGTCTCCAGGCTTTTGTTCAGGGGACAATCGGCAGCTTCTTGTTCGATCCGACGCCAACGGAAATGAACTGGCGCTCTTTCTTTGGCGCCTGGTACGCCGAAGACGTGATCCGCCTCAGCCCGAAGCTCACTGTCTCGCTCGGTTTCCGTGATGAATTTTCCACCGGGTGGAATGAAGCCCACGGCCGCGCCGCGAACTACACGTTCACGAATGGAGTCATCTCCACCGACCCGCGCATCGCGAATTCTATCTTTACTACGAACAATGCGACGTTTTTGCCCGAGCCGCGCATCGGTGTTGCTTGGAGCCCGTTCAGCGACAAGACCGTTTTCCGCGCTGGCTTCGGCATGTATCACGATCTGCAAGACGCGCTTGGCTACCGCACCGATCAGAACGCGCCATTCAATCCCACTTATACGGAAGCGCTCACTGTTTCTCAGCTTCCGCTAAATCCTGCAGGCCCATTCCCGGGCACGCCCAAGCTTGTCCCCGGCGGCGTTCAGCCGAACATGGACACTCCGACGCTCATCTCGTGGTCTCTTCGCGTGCAGCAGGAACTTTCGCGCAACACGTCTTTGACGGTCGGCTACGTCGGCTCGCATGGCTATCACGAAATGGTTGGCATCGACGCCAACGAGCCGTTTCCAACGATCTGCCCTGCGTCGCCCTGCCCGGCGACGTATCCCACTTCGCCGCCCGCCGTGGCAGGCGCCGGCTTCGTGGCGCCTCTCGTGGGCACGAATGTTCCGGCCGGCAGCTACTACATCGCTCCGGGCACGCCTAATGCGAATCCGGCGGCGACGCTTGCCAATACCTGGACGTGGTTCTCGATCGGCGATAGTTCCTACAATGCTCTTGAAGTCGATCTCGACCGTCGCTTCAGCAATGGCCTTTCGTTCCGCGGCTCTTACACCTGGGCAAAAGCGCTCGACGATGGCGACTCGCTCAACCAGACCGCCGCGAACAACGCGCCCGGGCTGTTGTCGAATCCCTTCAATCCGCGCGCGGATTGGGGACCCGCCACGTACGACGTACAGAACGTCGGCGTAGCGAACGCCGTCTACGAATTGCCCTTTGGCACCGGCAAGCCCTACGGCAGCAGTTTCGGCGGCTTCGGCGGTGCGATGGCGAGCGGCTGGAGTGTGAACTCGATCGTCACCTTGCAGGGCGGATTCCCATTCACGCCGCAGCTCAGCTATAACCCCGCGAACACCGGCGATACGCGCAATCCCGTTCGCCCGTTCGTGAATCCCGATTTCACCGGTCCGGTGATCCTCGGCAATCCCAACGAATGGTTTAACCCCGCCGCGTTCATCGCGCCGCCACCGAAGAGCGGCTTTGAGGGAAATCTCGGTCGCGACTCGTTCTTCGGTCCCGGCCTTGCCACATGGGATCTCTCGTTCGTCAAGGACACGCCGATCCGCGAGCGCCTGCATCTGCAATTTCGCGCCGAGTTGTTCAACATTCTGAATCGCGCGAATTTCAACACGCCGAATCTGGTTGTGTTCACTCTGCCGCCCGGGGCGACCGCCGCAGTTCTGTCTCCCACAGCCGGCAAAATCAACTCCACGTCCACCACAGCGCGCCAGATTCAGTTTGCGCTGAAGCTTTTGTGGTGAAGCAAGATACCCGCGAGGGTTGGTGGACAATCTGCCTTTGTCGCGAGGCGAGCTGGAGGGAATCGTTCGAAGGCTCGCGGCGCTGAGGGATCTTCATCGACTGTGTTCGATCCGTGGAGTAAACGTCGATTAGCCTTCGCGCAGTTGCTGCTTCAATCGCTCGATCTCATCGCGCAGCTTCGAAAGCCGGTTGGCCACTGACGCTTCGTATACGAAGAAGACTGCCCACACCGCGATCCACGCCGCAAAGAGAAACTTGAAATCCTTCATCAAATATCCTTTCCAGTTACAGGCTGCGTATCCAGGCTTCGCGATTCCACTTCCTGTTGCAGTTCGCCGAGTTCATGCCGCAGATGTTCCAGCCTGTATCGGTCCCTGAGCACCAAAATCGTTACTGCCACGATCGCCACCATGCAGAGCCCCAGCACCTTGCCCATCGTTGGATCGAGAGCGGAGTCCGGTCCCCCGAAAATTACCGGCTGCGGATGCTGTGTTCGCCACAACCGGTTCGACATGTAGACGAGCGGAACGTCCAGAAAAGCGAATATTCCGAACACGGCCGAAAGCGTGGCGCGGCTCTGCGGCTCTTCGATCAACCCGCGAAGCAGCAAATACGAAATGTAAAGCAGCCACAGCAGGAATGTCGTGGTTAGCCGCGCGTCCCACGTCCACCAGATGCCCCACACCGGCTTCCCCCACAGCGGCCCGGTGATCAATCCCGCCGTGCAGCAAGCGACGCCCACCTCAGCACCCGTCACGCCCAGCCGATCCCATTTCAGTTGCCGCGTTGCGAGCCATGCGATGTTCCCGATGCACGCGATCGTCAGCGCGGTAAACATCGCCAGCCAGATTGAGATGTGAAAGAACATGATCCGGTAGATGTCGCCTTGCCGGCTATCCGTGGGCGCGATAAACAGCGCCGCGTAGCCGGCAAACACAATCAGCGCGGCCACCAGAGCCGTTCCCGCGATTCGCGCTTTCATTGCCCGCGCTCCACTCATTCCTCCATTAGGAAATCGCACAGCAGCCACGCCGCTGTTAGAAAAACTACGTCAAATCCCGCGAGAAATGCAACCCAGGTGCGGTCGAGAAACGGTTTTTCTCCGAAAAGCGACGCCGTGGCTTCCACCGCCGCCACCAGCAGCGGCGCCAGCAGCGGCAGCAGCAGCAGCGGAAGCAGCAGTTCCCGCATCCGTGCATGCGCCGAGATCGCGGAAAAAACAGTCCCGGTCACAACAATCCCCAGCGTGCCCAGCGCCAGCACCAGCGCAAGGCGCCCGATGATGCCGGAAATCGACACGTCGTACAAAACCGCAAATACCGGTACCAAAACTAGCTCCGCGACCGCAAGGAACAGGAAATTCGCCAGCATTTTCCCCAGCAAAATCGCGAAGCTCGATACGGGAGCCATCCGCAGCGCATCGAGCGTGTTGTTGGATTGCTCGCGCCCAAACGACGGATGCAGCATCAGCGATCCCGCGAAAAGGAAAGCGATCCACAGAAGGCCCGGTCCATAGCGCCGCGACTCGGTCGGCGTGGGATCAAACGCGAAGCTGAAAAGCACCACCACGATGATTGCGAACACGATCGTGGCATTCAGCAGCTCACGGGTGCGAAATTCCAGGCGAAGTTCCTTGCCCAGTACGATGGCGGCAGCTCGCACGGTGCCCATTCACGCCTCGCTGCGCAGCGCGGCTAGCAGCGGTCGTGGGTCGCCGCCCGGGCCGCTATCGTGCTCCACGCGTCCCGCCGCGATGGCAATTGCTCGTGTCGCCAGATCCAGCGATTCATTGCGTGCATGCGTGCTCATAAGCACCGTTGCACCGTCCGCCCGCAATCTAGCGAGCGTTCCGCTCAGCCAGACGAGGCCCTGCCGGTCGAGTCCCGCCGCCGGCTCATCGAGCAGTAGCAGTTGCGGTCCGTGCAGCAACGCGCGGGCAATCGCCAATCGCTGGCGCATGCCGCGCGAAAAAGTGCGCACGATACTCGTCGCGCGCGAAGCCAGTCCGCAGGCTTGGAGCGAGGCCGAAACGCGTGTTGGAATATTTGCCAGTCTATAAAGCTGCGCGAAAAGTCTGAGATTTTCCGCAGCGCTCAATTCGTCGTAAAGCAGCGTGCTATGCCCGACCATGCCGATGCTTTGCTTGGGAGTTTGATTCGATGAGCCGCCGGTGAAGAGCACGCGGCCGCTGGTGGGCCGCATTAACAATGAGGCGATGCGAAGAAGCGTGGTCTTGCCCGCGCCGTTCGGGCCAAGTAAAGCGACGAATTCTCCGGCAGCAATCTCCAGCGAAACTCGACGAAGGGCAAAGATCGCGCCAAATCGCTTTTCGATTTTATCGAATGAAACGCCGATGCCGGGGGAAAGTGCCGATGTGGAAGTGGTGGCAGGCTCGCCGCTCGCGGGCAGGGAAGCCGACGAAGCGCCGGAGATCGTGCCTTCCAAAGCGGTCATTCAGCCTTTCACCAAATCTCGGAGAGTTTTCTGCACGCTGTCGCGCTGCCGGACGTATTCCTCTTCCGTGATGGTGCCGGCCTCGCGGCGCAATTCGAGGCGGAAAAGAGAGTCTTTCAGCTCGTTGAGGTTGCCTTTCACTTCCCGATCCACACTGGCGGCGGAAGATCGCGTGGGTTGCGTGGGTGGCTGCGCGTGCGATTTTTCAGTGTCGATTGATCCAACCACGCCGACTGGATTGGCCGCAACTTGCGACTGCCGCAAGATGAAGATCAGGCCGAGGATAAAGAGCGCCGCGAAGCCGGCCACGATAATCCATTTCAAGCTGTCAAGGCGCGCGGGCATTGTGGTGACGCTAGCTACGGGCGTTTCCGAACCGGAATCGACGTGTGAATTCACCGAGGGATTTTGCGAATCGTCCTCGGAACCGTTCGCTCCATTGTCCGCGGGAGGCGGCGCGGTGCCTGAAATGCCGACCGAGATCGGCGTATTCGCCGCCACCGATTCGCGCATGTAAACGCTGAATCCTTGTTCCTGGCCTGCGGGCGAGAAGTTTCCGCCGGTGATCTGGACGGAAGGCGGCGCAAATATCGCTACCCGATCGGAGGGATAGGGCGAACTGAAAGTCAAATTCGCTTGGTTGCCGGCGTAGGGCACCCTGTACGACACTCCGACTCGGCTCGATCCCGGCCTGAACGCGTAGGCAATCGCCTTTTCATTCTTAGATTTGTCGATCGTGGTTTGCACCACGGGCAGGCCCGCTTCTTGTCCCGCAGATACTTGGCCCAGATCGGCGCCCTCCGGCAGCGTAAACAGGAACGAGCCATCGGTGCGGTAGTACGCCAGTGGCGGCTGCGTCTTATTGTCGACGTTGTACTCTTCGTCGACGGTCAGATTGGCGCCATCTGGTTGAACGATAATCGCATGCGCCGTCACGGCGACGGCGCTCGCTTTATCCGTGGGCTCGTAGACACTGATGTTGACCGTGGTCGTGCCGGGCGTGGCCGGCTCGTGGTAGAAGACACCGCGATAAACGGCGCGCAGCAGCATTGGCCCGGCGCCGAGCAGCGGATTATCGAATTGGTAGTGGCCCTGCGCGTCGGTCTTGGTGTTCGCTACCGGCTGCATGCCTCCCTGAAGCTGGATCAAAATCACCTGAACGCCTTCGGCTGCCTTGCCGGTCGTCCCGTTCGTCACGATGCCGCTCACCGTGCCGGCGAGCGACACAGCTGCGAGCGCGCAAACCGCTAGCGCGGCAAACGCAAATTTCGTCCATCGTCGAAAAATCATGCGCGTCCTTTTTCCGAAGTAGCTTTTGCAGAAGCAGCTTGGCGCGTAGCAGGCGTGGGAGTGCCGCCAGTGAGCGTGTCCATTTCAGCGAGCACTTGCGCGGCTTCGATTTCCAGCGATCTGCGGATTTCTTCGTAATCCTGCTCAGAAAATTTTCCTGCGCGATGCTCGAAGCGCAGGTCGCGCAGATTTTCGTAGATGGCGTCGCGTCGCTCGAGCAGTTGATCGAGCTTTGTTCGATGCGGCGTGAAGTCCGACGCGTCGAGGCGCACGCCGAAAATAAAAACCATGGTCGCAATTGCGAGCAGCAAGCAGGCCACGCCAATATCGAGGCTACTCATTCGGGCCTCCGCCCGCTTCGCGGCGCGCGCGAGCCAAAAGTTCGTCGGAAATCGGCGGGCCGCCCGCCGGAGCAAGGGCCGCGCGGCGCCGCCAGCGGCGCACAACTTCCCAGATCAAAAGAAGAGCCAGAATCGGCAGGACGACGGGCATGACCCACACGAACCAGTTAAAACCCTTTGCCGGCGGCGAAATCAGAACTGTTGGTCCGTATTCCTGCACGAAATCCTGAAGGATCAGGTCGTCCGATTCGCCGCGCGAGACGCGCAAGTCGATTTCCTTGAGCATGCCCTTGGCTGTATCGCAAGGACCGGAAAAGGCGCCGCCGGTGTGGTTGCACGTTCCTACTGTGTCGTTGCAACCACCGCAAACGCAGCGCAGCTTCAGGCTGATCGCGTGAGCGCGTTCAGCTTGCGGTGCAGATAGGTTTTGCTGCGCCTCAGCGCGCGGCACAAGCGCGATCGCCACCGCCGCTAAAAGAGGGAACAGGAGGCGAATAGAGGGCGAAAGCCTTGGACGCCGAACGGAGTTTCGGATAGACGAGATGACTTTCCTTTGTTTTGTGTGAGTTACGGGTGATTCTATTCGAAAGTGAGTTTCGGTTAGAACGACGCTTGGAGAGGTGAAAATTCGGGCGTCCGGCGCGCGGCGAACGAGATGATCATCCAGCGATGGGCTAGCGGGCGCGGCCGAAAATTTCGGCGTGGGGGCCGGGGAGGTTTCCAGGTGACCGGCGCGAAGCGGACGCAATTCGACCTCGGCCTCGGCTGGTGAGGCCTGATGCTGCCTATCGCGACTAACCCAAAAACCCATCATGCTATTTAACGCTGAGTGGCGAATGAGTGCAAGCACCGGTTGGTGTGGACACCACCGAGACCCGCCGTGCGAGGGAGTGCAAGAGGCTAACCTGGAGGGTATTGAATGGGCACGTAACCGAAGGAACGTTTTGGAGCGAAGGTGAATGCGACATATCCTTTAGGTACGGGTCACGGGTTCACCGCTTTCGGGCCAACCAGAGCGAAATCCTAGCGTTAGGCGAAATCAGAGGCGATCGAATGGTCGATTGGCAGCGCGTAATTGTGGGGGACGCATTCCGCGTTCAGTCGCGGGATTTCGGCCATTATCGCGACCTCTTTTTGCTCTGGCCATTTCTGCTGTTCACGATCGCCGGGCT
>JASHRI010000426.1 GCA_030037435.1 Candidatus Acidiferrales bacterium
TACGATTGTGGTTGTGGGTGATGCCAACCAGACGATACGCGATTGGTACGCACTGCTATTTCACGAACTCGTCCACGTCGTTCAGTACAGTATTCTGGGCCTCGATTTATTCATTGACCGCTACTTACATGCGTTCGCGGTTGTTGGCTCCGAATACGAACAAAACGAGTTCGAGCGCGAAGCGTACACGTTGCAGAGTCGCTTCCAGTCCGCACCGGCCGTGTCGTTCAGCGTGAAGGCCGAAGTTCTTAGACGCAATAGGGCCGGTTTTTAGAAGCGGGTGGACGTGTAACGGGCTTACCGGACAATTGCCCTCATCCGCACCAAATGTCCGGTAGGCCGACTTCCATGATAGGTTTTTGTCAAGAGGGCAAAAGCTCTCCGGGCGCTTCGGAGGAGCGCAGGTGTAAATTCGTTTCGCTTCGTCAGCGCGTCGTGTTGGCCTCTCGGCCTCGGTTCCTCACGGTGGAGAACCAGACTTCCATTTGCTGGCGCAGCTCTTCGGGCTGCCCAGAAGATTGAGTTTGTGTTCTCCTGCCAGTCTCGAAACTAATCAAGGGGAGCGTCGGGAGCTTGCGCTCTCGCGCCCAGTCGGCTTAACGGCGAGACCTGGCAGGCCGCGCGCTGAAAAAACTTTTTTGTCCGACCTAGGCTAGGCGGCTGCGCACGTCTCGTGGTCCACCACCAGAAAGTGGCCCTGGCCACGATCTACCGACATCAGATAGGCCACCAACTTTCGCGCCACTGCTAGCGTGGCGCGGTTGGCATTCCCTTTTTGTTTTTCCCGGTCGTAGAGCAGCGCTAGCATCGAGCTGTAGCGCGGCGCCATCTTGGCCGCTTCGATCAGCGTGGTCTGCAGATGTTTGTTGCGTTGTTTTGACAGCGGCGTGCGTTGCACCGTGTTACCAGAACTCTTTTCGGCGCCGCACAACCCACAGTAGCTGATCGCTTTCTTGATCGAAGAGAACCGCTGCACTTCACCGATTTCCAGCGCCCAGGTCAGTGCTGTAATTGGGCCAATCGCGGGGATACTCATCAACCGCTCGACGCGTTCGGCTAGCAACCGATCGTGCTCCAGTGAACGGATCAGAGCGCTTTCGGTCTTGCCCAGCTGCACCACCGTCTCTCGGCACTGGCGCAGGAGTGCGCGCAGCCCTTCATCGATATCCGGGTTGGTCGCCAGCAGTTCGCGGAAGTAGCCGGCCTTGTGCAACCGCTGCTTGTTGTAGCTCACGCCGGCTTCCATCAGCAGTGAGCTGATCTTGATTTTCATCTGCACCATCTGACGCACCAGCAGGTTGCGGTAGCGTAGCGTGCGCCGCCTCTCGCGAATCGCCGTGGAGGCCATGTAGCACTCCGGCAGGAAATCGCAGCGCAGGCAGTCGCATATCTTGTTGGCATCGATGCGGTCGTTCTTCTTTTTCGCTGCTGCAATGGCACGCAGCATCAACGGATGTGCCACCTTCAGGGCGGCTGCACGGGGCTTCAGGTGATCGTAGATCCAGCCAGTGAACATCGTCGCTTCCATCGCCGCGCTCCACGGCTGTGGCAAAGTCTGCATCCAGTGGTCCAAGTCAGTGCGTGTGGCGGAAAGCGATCCTTCGGCGTAGACCTTGCCCCCGCTGTCCTTCACGCAGTAGCTGATCTTCCGCTTGTGAACATCCAGGCCGATGTAATACATAGATTCCATGGGGGAGCCTCCTTGGTGTTCTGAATCAGCGCGTCGCTGAGTTCAGCGTTTCTACACCAAGCGCTCCTCCTTCAACCTATACATTTAAACTAATCAGGATCAGGGAACGAAAGCTGATTTGCTGGAACGACAGTCGCATCATGAGTGCGCTGTCTGCGTTCAGTTATGGCTCCAGCCCTCATGTGAACCGCTGGCATCCCACCAAGCCTTGCAAGCGTACCGGACATTCTACGGACGAGTACCGGTTACCTTCTAGGAGTTCCGGAGAGCGTCAAATTCCGACAAAAAAACGGACTTCCTCGAATTCCTTGCATTACTTTCTTGTTTTCTCCACTTGGGCACAAATGAGGTGACTGGCAGTAATACTGTGTTGGCCGAAGGCGCAGGCAGAAGATGAACGAGCAAAGGTCTATATTCTTTGAGGCATCTGATGTTTCAGCCCGAGGCGACGGACCAGACGCCGGTCAGCACATTGCCGCGCCCAAAACACTCACTGGTAGATCTTTGCTAAACACCACAGCAGATGAAATGGTCGGCTCCTTGCAGTAACGTCGGATTCGATGATCAAACCGTGAAGAATGCTTACTTCGGAAGGTCGCTGAGTGAAGCAAGATAGATGTTTCAGACTTTTCCGGAGAAGGCTCGAGAAACTGCAGTGATGAATAGACGGAGACGGTACGATGAACCGCCGGAGCGGTTGCCAATCGCGGGACGCTGCATAAGAGCTGGCGACAATGTTGCGTTTTGGAGTCAACGATGAAGACAATGCTGAAAGTTGTCGGCGCGATCGTCGTGTGCGCGGTCCTGGCGCTGGTGGTCCTTAGCATCACCGGCCTCGATCCCAATCAGCGCAGGGCTGGGCTGTGGCTAAAAGGGGACGGGCAGAGCTTCCCCGCCGACTGGACGTTCGCGGATAAGTACCGGACGATTAAGGTCGAGACCCACCCCTGGTACCTCATCCCTCATTCGGTGAACATCTCGTTTGTCACTGCCCAGAGCAAGCTCTATTTGCATGTCGATTATGGTCCGCCGATTTATGCCCCCGGGACATTTCCCAGCGGCAAAAGCTGGACCGCCGCCGTGGCTCGGAACCCGAAAGTGCGGCTAAAGTTGGGCAGTCAAGTTTTCGATGGCAAGGCGTTCCTCGTCGCCGACAGCGCCGAGTACGACTCAGTGTTTGATGTCTATCTGCAAACACGCCCAAGAGATCCCTATAATGATCCTAGTCGCCGCGCTAATGTGTATTTTCTTCGCGTGGTGCCCGAATGAGAGCGTGAGCTTGATCGCCGGGGCATTCCCGGCGAGATTTCTGAAGGGATCCACGGGCTGGTCCGGAGGGCACGATGGCAAGGGCCAGATAGGCTAGCGCTTGGTCCAGCCCGATGAGCGTGAGCAGCATTCACCGGCCGTTCTTAAACAACCGAGAAGTCGAATGGGTCTTGGCGAAAATGGCGTCGCTTGAACGGCGCATGATCAAAATCACGAAGCGGTTTCAAATGTCACGAAAAGCACGAACATAGGTTCAAGCTGGAATGATTTGAGGAGACTGAAAGCGGCCGACAGATATTAGTAGGAATCAGGATGACTCCTTCATCTGCGTAGACGACAAGCCGTCTTCCGGTCCCATTTTCCGATCAGTCTCGAAGGTCGCGCGGGTGGGTTGCCACAGCTGCTGGTCACTGGGAGGAACGAAGATCCGGCGACTGGACAAACCGCGAAGTCGGCCCGGACCAGCCACGTTGTGGCAGGAGGCCTCCGATTACATCCATAACACTTGATGGTTGAATCTGCAAAGCGCCGAAGCCGCCTTCCAGCAGCGCGGCATCCGACCACGCCTCTGGCGAATATTTGACGTAGAGAAAATAGTTGACGATGGCGCTACTGACAGCGCCGCGGCCCTGATGCAGTCCGGGCCTGGTGATCTAGGATTCAGTGCCTTTTTACACCCGAAATCCTCGATTTGTGAGGGGACCATAGTGATTACCGTTGTATCGTGAACACATTCTTCTCTGATCTGGAGGCGTCATGGACCGTTTCGCGCGTGGGCCTTTTAACGTTTCGTACGAAGAAAGGATCGATCTGGCATCATTGCGCCAGAAGCGCATCGAGCGCGCCCAACGCGAACGCGAACGGTCTGAGCTCGACGCGCTTCTGGTTTGGAAGGACGAGAACGTTCGCTATCTCACCGACCTGCGCCCGCAACTTATTGCCGGCAAGACGGCTGCCCTAAATGGCGCTCTGCTGATTCCCAATGAGCCGCCCATCCTCTTTTGTTCCGGCGGCGAACACGACCGGGCCGAGCGCACCATGCCCTGGATCAAAGAAATTCACGCGATACCCATCATCGAGGAACGCTCTCTGATCGACGGATTCGTGCGTTCAATCCTCGCCCCTGTACTTCGCGAGCACGGGCTGCAGCGCGCTCGCATAGGAGTGGACGAGGCCAATGTGAGCCTTCTTCAGCTGATGGCGATGCACCTGCCAGAAATTCGCATACAAGACGGCGACACTCCGATGCAGTCCGCCCGCATGATCAAGCTTCCCGAAGAGATCGTAATACTCGAAGAGGCCACGGCACTTGCGGACGCGGTGACGGCCTCGGGCATCTCCGCGATCGCGGAGGGTGTTCGCGAGTGCGAAGTGGCCGGCGAAGCCATGCGCACACTGTTCCGCTTGGGCGGAGAGTATGCACATGTGATGACGCCCTTCGTAGCCTCCGGCGAGCACATGTCTCCGCCCCATCGCATCAGCAGCGATAAATTGATTCGCCACGGCGATCTAGTCTTTATCGACATTGGCGCGTGCTGGAACGGCTATTTCGGTGACGTCGCGCGCACCACAATTTGTGGCAAGCCCTCCCAGCGGCAGCAAGAAATTTTTACTGCGGTATACGAAGGATTGCGCATGGGCATCGCCAAAATGCGCCCCGGATGCACTAACGAGGATGCGTCTAAGGCAATCATTCAGGGCGCGAAAAAGTACAAACTCGAAGACCGCTTCCTCTCGCTGTTCATCGCGCACGGCGTCGGCATCGGGGCTAACGAGCCTCCTTACATCGGAGAGACGATGCTCGGTGCGCCCATCTACGAATTTCAGCCAGGGATGATTTTTGCGGTCGAGCCCTTGATTTGGGTCGAAGGTGTGCGTGGGGGCGGCGGGGTACGTCTCGAGGAAATGGTCCTGATTACCGAGGGCGAGGCGCACGTCATGTCCCGCGTGCCTTTCGAGGAAAAGTTGCTCCTGGGGTGATGGTCCAGGCGGTACTTTGAGGGTCAGTTGTGACCTAAAGGTTGAAGCAGCGCCCTCCGCTTAATGCCCCACTCAAAACTCTTAGAGACTGTGAGTCTGAAAGGCCAGCTTTGGCGCGGCAAGCATCGCAAGCTTCAATTTCCTCACTTCTTCAGCCGTCAGGGAAGGCGCCCCATGTTTGGCGCTCCGATCGGATCATGAGGCGATCTATCCTACTTGACTTCGAGATCTGCCGAAGTAGAAAGCTGTAGGCGTTTGATCATCCCATCCGACATTACAGTGAGGAACCGACCATTTCTCGACCTTTCGAGGTTCCAATATTGGCTCCCCCAAGAAGGGCGTCGACATGCAGTACAGGCCCTCATGTGTGGCGAACCAAATCAGGTTCCGATCCCATTCAATGAATACGTTCTCCCCAGTTCCACGAAACCAGGTGTTCCACTTCTGAATATCGCCATCACGGCTTGGCACGAACCAAGCGACCTCTTTTGGATCCGTTGGATCGGAAATATCATAAATCCGCAGACCAGCATTGAAGTAAGTTAGGGCCACGAAATCGGGCCGCATTTCACCAGGTGCGAGCCAAGACTGAATACAGTGCGAACCGAAGCGACCTCGCGCTTGGCAAAAGTCTGCATAAGGTGCATCAGGCGGAGGCAGCGGGCGCGGGAATACCCCCACAAGCTTCGGGTTTCGCGGATCTTTCACATTAATTACGTAAGGCAAGTGAAAGGGTTCGCGACAGTCTGATTCGCACGCTTCTGGCTCTGTCACGATCAGGTCCTGAAGTTGCGGGAACTTCGCGTTAGAGCGTATCGGATAAATCGAGTGATACGGGATTCCTCCCGTTCCTTCCTGCGGATTGACGTACCTTCCTATCGGCTTTGGATGACTTATATCGCTGAGGTCCAAAATGAACATCCCAAATGTGCCAAATCCCGTGTAAGCAATCGTTCCGCCGTCTTCGATGCGTATCGGCGCTATCGCGGCACCGTGGTTGCTCGTGTCCGCGCCATGATCGTTTGCGAACCAGTATTTCTTGTATTCTTCTTCTTCTCCGAGCCGCTGGCCGGGTACCCACCAACGGGATACCTCCTTGGTATGACTCGGATCGGACACATCGACAATCATTAATGCGTTGCTTATGGGTCGCCACGTGGCTTCCATTCGCAACTGATCATCCCAACCGCAATCTAGATAGGCGTATTGCCCCCCGTCATAGAAATTATCATGAGTGCCATTCCCAGTTTCACCAGTACTAAATTCCTCGAGCAGATTGATTTTTGTTGGATCAGTGACGTCATAATTTCTGATGCCTCGGAGTCCCTTGGAGGACAGAACCTTTTCGCGATCCTCCGGATCATATTGCCCATTCGGGTAGAGCGGGTTAGGTTGGGTGATAGGCCCTTCGGCGTCTTGGAGCCGGATCCATTTCTTTATCTTCGTGTTGTATGCGACGTTTGCAACAACCCCTGGACAGATGCCCTTATTTACCTGAAAAGCGTTCCGTCCGTCGCTAATATCGATAAAACCGCCCGATCCGGGAATCATTCGCTGCTTCCCCCGAGCCCACATTGTTGCCAGCGGCTCTCCACCGCCGATCGTCACACTACCGGTCGTAGGAAAGTGCGAATGAATTGTCATGTTGTGGATGTATTGTTTTCGGTCCAGGTAATCTAGCGCACCCATGGGAAGGCGATAGGGAATAGTTCCGCCGCCAGGCTCGATGCCTTCTACCTGAGCTTTTGCATTGGGGGCACGACTCAAGTCTAATGCTGCGCCGCCTAAGACGGCGCCTGCCGCGGTCTTTAAAAGCGATCTACGAGTCAGCGCCAAACGATTGTCCTCAACTTTACTCATCAAGCCCCCTTTTTCGGCAAACCAACCTCACTGATCATCCAGGACGACCCTACAAATTGCGGAAGGACGGCTGCTTCAATACAGCGGCTGAATTGTCGCGCTTTGGACAGTGCCGACAATTCGCTGCTTTAATGCTTCAATCGGTACCGCACCATGCCCGTGACACAGCACAATTTGCTGCACATCGAGGTGTAGGCGCTGGATGTTCTCCCATAACGACCATACGTATGGGCTGACGATTCCCGGTGGCGGATCGTTGGCGTGTCGCACGCCTGTCTTAAGGCTGGCTTCATCAACGTCGTCCAAGAGATCTGTCTCAAATAAGAGCTTCTCCTTGGGCAAGTAAGTAATCAATAAGTCCGAGCAATGCCCATTACCTTTGGCCCTGTACATCTCCATTTTTCTGTCGCCGTCGGACAAAACGTACTCGTCGCCTACCCAAATAAAATGGGCCGCCTGTGGGTGCAATGCGAGTTCGTCCGGTTCGAGCACGAACGGAGCCTTCAAGACGACGCGCTCGTAGAAATCTCTGTTTGATTCCGACGAAATGATAGTTGCGCCCTCTGCCACGAATGTACGCAAGCCACCGGCATGATCACCATGGTAGTGGCTGTTGATGTTGTACCGTATCGGCTTGTTGGGAAAGAGCCTTTTGGCCTCGGCAATATTGGCGAGAGCATGCTCCTCGCTGGTAGAAGATTCCAGGAGCACGATATAGTCCTTGAACTCTACGACGGCACTACTTGCTAAGGGGCCATCGAGAAACCACACGCCGTCCGCGATTTTCTCAGACTTCACCTGCAGCTTCCGCGGCGGCGGAGGTGCGTTTAACGCCACGGGTATGTTGGTCTTGACGTCTGTCACATTCAATTCCAGGGAAGGAGTACCTGCTTGCGTCCGCACAATACGCGTGGGAAACTTGACGCCACCAAAGTCGCGATAATCTGAATAGGTATTCTCAATCAAAATATCGCCCAGGATAATGCTTGGCATCAGGGTATCGATTTTTTCGATGAGGTTTTGCTCGTTGATGTATGCGTTTATAGTTATCGTGAAGGGGCCTGGGATTTGAAGCGAAACAACTCTTGCGGCTCGGCCGTTAATCGTCACATGCTTGAGCGTCGGGTTCCCCGATTCGGCCACCTGTACGAACCCTTGCGGCGACAGAACGGGCTCTCCACCCGCGACGATCCCTCCACCCTGCAATGCATTCCATCCTGAGACGTTGCTCGTGACGAAGGTCAATTTCCCCGGTTCATACGTGGGCTGGTATCCACCTCCCCGGGGAGGATTCGAATACTGCGAGTAAATAACCTCCTCGCGAGAAATGTTCTTCTGATAGTCCACGATCCGGGAATATTTGGCATAGAACTTCGGCCACGGGCCAGGATCGCTTTTACTGGGAACCAGATAGCCTTGTAGGAAGTGATGGTAGTAACCGTTGGCCGAGTATTGAATTGACTTTAGCCCGGTAGCGCCAATTGCCTGCGCAACCTGATCTACCGTGGCTCTGGCTTCAGACTGCGGCGGTTTAGCAGATGCGCTGCTTACGAAAAGTACCGCCAACACAAGCGTGCCGCCGAGCTTTCCCAACATCATTGTCCCCACCTCAGTTCTGCCGAAACTCCCGATTTGCACTTCAAGTGCTGTACAGCCTTAAAAGATCAGCTTCAACGCGAACTGAATCTGTCGGGACGTGGTCGAAGTCGCAGTGATATGCCCGGCGTTACCGAGTGGGTTCGCAAGCGAAGCTCCTGCAGGAGCCTCCGAGACGCCGGCCGGGTCTGTAAGAGAGCCCGTGAAGACCTCGCTCGCCGGAGCACCAAAATTCGGATGGTTCAAAATATTGAAGACTTCGGTGCGAAACTCAATGGTTCCATTCTCACCTAACCACTTTACTTTGGTGTCCTTGTTAAGTGAAAAGTCCCATTCCGTCAGCCCGGGACCGGTCAACAAACTGCGTCCAACGTCACCGATCTGTCCAACCGGTCCAAGTTGGAACATCAGGGGATTAAACCAGTTTGTCGGATTTCCCGTTATGACGGTATTGGAGTTATAGGGGACAAAAGTATACGCGTGAGTACCGCCAGCCACTGGAAGCGTCACTGTTTGGGTCGTCGTCCCTTTGTCGGCTCGGGTAATGCCGGGGTTGTTGTCCGAAAATACTCCTTCCTCGGCTCTATCTACGTTGCTGAGATTGGCAGTGAAGGGGGCACCCGTTTCGGCCGTGATAATGTTGCCGACCCACCAACCACTCGCGACCCCGGACAAAAAGCTATTTGATAAGTTGAGGCCCGGCAGATGATAAAGAAGGCTAAGGTGAAAGTTATATTTTCTGTTGAAACAAGATGAACCTCTGTCGTCACGCTGGTTGAACGGGTTGATCGGTAGGGCGTTCGCACCACAACCTTCGGCGTTGAAAATTTCGCCAATTCCAGTGTCGATCGCATGGCTCCAGTTGAACGATCCCTGGAAGTCTAAGCCTTGCGCCAGATGCTTGGTCGCAACAACCTGAAGGCCATTGTAGTAGGAATACCCATTCGTGCTCTCGAGGATGGCCATCTTATAGTTCGGGTTGACACGCTGGTATGCTGGATTAGCAGCCTGTACGGCACCCCCAGTGCACGGTATCGGCGATAGCGCGCCATTGCACGTGTAAGGATCCCACGTCTGAACGCCATCCACATTTGTGGATGGCAAGTATGGATTCGCTTCGTAGTAAGACCAAAGTCTACGACCTTGATTGCCGAGATAGGAGATGGAGAGTCCCGTTCCGAATCCAAGCTGTCGCTCAACTGTGAGGTTGAATTGATACGATCGAGGCAACCTATCGTAATAGTTGGCACTTTGAATGTCGTTACCACCACCCGTAAAGTTAAAGGGTAACTGGAATGTCTGGCCAGCGGCTGCCTCCGAATGGTATCCCGAAAAGGGTGGTTCTGAGATTAAGCTCATCAGCAAGGCGCCATTAATCTCACCGATGTCATAGTAGATGCCTGCACCGCCACGTATCGCAGTTTTCCCATTACCGAAAACATCCCACGCGAAGCCCACGCGCGGACTAAAAGCCAAATGACCCGGATTCTGTAGGGGTGGCCCATAGCTGTACGTGTCGTTCGGGTTCGCAAAATCCAGGAATCTCGATTGGATGCCGTGTACATCGTTTGGCGTAGTCATGAACTCGTAGCGCAATCCCAGGTTTAGTGTCAGCCGAGGAGTGACGTGTACATCGTCCTGGGCATAGAAACCCGCGTTATAGGAAAGATAGTCGCGCCGGGTGTTGCCGAGGTCCGCAATGGCTGAAACAGGCTGTCCCTGCATGAACGAAGCGAGATTGGCGAACACCACGTACCCCAAGGTAAACTGCGAGTACAGAGCCGAGAGGTCATTACGATTTATCAACGCGCCGAATTTCAGGTTGTGACGGCCGCGCGTGTAAAACACGTCATCGCTAAGCGAATATATTCCTTGAATCTCCCTCGCAGGATATCCGACTCCCGAACCCCAAGACGCGGAGCCGCCGACTGAGACAAGGCCCATCGGGAGGCCGGTGACCATGGAGTACTGGGGCCCGGTGAGGTTCGTATGATACGAATTGATTTCGTTAATATCGGTGCGGCTGTAGGATAACCTTGCTGAATTCAACAAGCTCGATGAAAAAATGTGATTTTCACCCAACGTCAGAAACTGGTTGTGATTGTAACCAACGACGTTGTAAAGCCCCAGGCTGCTCCCATTGTTTATCCCGGTCCAATCGAGAGTATATCGCCCGAAAAATGAGTCTTTTTCAGATAGGTTGTAGTCGAGACGAAACTGTCCGTAATTCTCGCTGCCTTGGTTTGGTACCGCGGCCGTGAAGTCTGCGCCGTTATTGGGCGTGGGAACCAAATTTATAAGTGGTTGGTCGACAGCTGGCACAACGGTTGCGGTCGTGAGTCCGGCGGCGCAACTAGAGGCTGTAGTATTGTCCGGAAACGCAAAATTTGATCCGTTGGCTACCAAATCATGGCAAGCGGCGGGCAGGACAACTGTATTCGAAGTTTGGCTCAAGAGCTGCCGCAAGCCTTCATACACGCCATAAAAGAAGACTTTGTCTTTCTTAATCGGCCCCCCAAATGAGCCACCGAATTGGTTTCTCCGAAAGGGTGGGATGCGTCGTGGAGCTCCGTCTGGGTGGTCTCCATTGGAAGCTTGTATATCGAAGTAGTTGTCCCCATCGAGAGCGGCATTTCTCAAGTATTCGAACGCATCTCCGTGCCACTGGTTCGTGCCACTCTTACTCAGCATAATCATTTGACTGCCCATAGTCGTGCCGTAGGTGGCGTCATAAACACTGCTGACCATTTTGAATTCTTGGATACCGTCCACCCCAAGAAATGTTCCCAGCAGGGACGTAGCGTTGACACCCACTGCATTTACCATCGACGCCCCATCCAGCGACATGTAATTTGATTGAATGGGCGCGCCGTTAGAGCTAAACAGATTTCCTGTCATTCCAAAGGCGAACGGCGTTGAGTAGTTTATGGTCAACGAGGTTCCCGGTTGTATCAACATGAGACTATCGACGTTGCGTCCGTTAAGTGGGAGATCAGCCATCTGCTGATCATTCACCAAGCCACCCAGACTTGTGGTGGTGGTATTTATTATCGGAGCCGCTCCCTGGACTTCTACCGTTTGGGCAACTGTGCCTACCTTCAACGTGAAATTAATTGCAGTCGATTGGGCCACGTAGAGGGTAACGCCGGGCTGAATTTCACGCTGGAAACCTGTGGCATCTACGAGTATTTGATATTGACCTGGCGGCAAGGTCGGCAGGCTATAAAGCCCCGCCTGATCCGTATCCGTCGGATATGTGACGTTCGTACCCAAATTTACCGCCTGCACGTGTGCGTCGGCGACGGCGAGTCCCTGTGCATCTGCCACGCGACCGCTAAGGGAGGCAGTGCTCCCCTGAGCGAAGAGCGAACGGGAACACAAGAGAAAGCAAACGGCCAGAAGTGCTGTAAATAACACATACTTGCGATATCCCATTGGACCCCCTTGGACCCCCCAATGTGCAGCTCGGCAGAGGCGCACATTTAGTATTACTTTGGGGCCTCCGATTTGTGCCGGGGTAAGATTCCGATTCGAATTGGTCCGCCGGCTGGGCCGGTAAAGTCACTCGGGACTTCGGCAGCTAGAAAGCGATAGCGGCTCAGGGTTCTGATCCCGCAAGGATTTCGGGGGCAGGAACGACTGGCGATGGGTTCTATGGGAGCCGTGTGATTAGTTTGACGGATAATTTCCACGGACGGGAAAAAACCGACATCTATTTGATCGCGATTGGGTTAACCGGCGATCCGACTGCGTTGCTGACAGGTAATGGCGGACCGCAAAAGAAAAATTCGAAGACCCGATCTTGGGCGCAGTCGAAGGCCAGATCCTTCAAATAAAAAATCTCGCCCATAGTGATCCCAATCATCGGTATCACCACCCAATGCCAGGGTTGGCTCGCCTCGGTGGTCTCGTTGGGACGGACTTCGCAACCCCATGTGTCAGCGCAAATCGCCGCGATTTCTTTCTTATGGATCCATTCGCAGGTTTCGAACGCGAGTCCCGGGGCATCGCCACCCGCATATCCGCCCCAGTCTCCGCTGTCGAGGCGCTGCTCCATCTGGCCGGTACGCACGATTACGAAATCGCCGCGACGAATTTCGACGCCTTGAGCTTTGGCTGTTGCCTCTAAATCGTCATTCGTAATCGCCATGCCATCTTCAAGATAAGGCACGCCAGCGTACCGTGCCACATCGAGCAGGACGCCGCGGCCAGCCATGCGATCCCTAACTTTTTCGATGCCGTTCTTCTTCGCGCCCTCGGAGTCAACCAGCCTAGCGTCGTAGCCGTTCCACATCTGCTCATCGAAAAAGATATGGCCAAGCGCATCCCATTGAGTGCCACATTGCATGGGCAGGGAAATCATATCGTCCGCGTAACGCAAACCGTTTTTGTCCTGCACGCCTGCAACGGCGTCAGTACCGGTCGCAAGCATCGTGTGTATCGGGTTAAAACGCCTGCCCCACAATCCCCGCTGTGGTCCGTTCCGGTCGAAATTGAGGCCTAGCGAAAACGCCCGGCCGCGACGGATCAGTCCGCCCGCAGCCACGATTTCTGCGGGAGTGATGAAATTAAGGGTACCGGCTTCGTCATTCGGCCCCCAGCGGCCCCAGTTCTTACATCGTTCGGCAGTTGAGCGAAGATGTTTCAAATCGAAGCGCGCTTCATCGTACCGCCTTGGCATAAAGCTTCACCTCTCCGATCGGGACTCCACCGCGGTATCCTGGCTCGCGACGTGAGCGATGGCCGTAGCGAAGCGTTTTCATTTGGCAATTTCGATGAAATCGTTTTGTGCGTCAACACTCTTCCCTTTTCTAGGCAGGGCCAATACAAGCGCGGCTGCCAATAACAACCAAAAACTTGACACTGCCATACCGTCGGCGACGCTGCCCGTTTTCTGGGCGATAACGCCAATAGTGTATGGACCTGCCAAACCGCCGAAGTTCGCCACGCAGTTGACTAACGCAATCCCGGTAGCCGCCGCAGCGCCAGTCAGAAATTCGGCAGGGAACGACCAGAAGGGACCAAAGAAGCTGTAGATCCCCATGGTCACCAGCGACAGAAGGATGAGGGAGAACACGGGATTGCTCGTAGCTCCGAGTAGCAACATAGCCACGCCACCGACCACCAGCGTGCCGACCGCATGATATCGGCGCTCAAGTCGTCGATCGGAGCTATGGGAAACCAGAATCATCGCCAGCAAGCCCAAGACATTGGGAATCACCACCAGGAAACCAACCGTCGTGTTTGTGAAGTGCGAAGAGAGAGACTTAACCTCCTGCGGCATCCAGAAATTAAGACAATAATAGTCGGTAAGAAAGGCGAAATAGATTAGCGTCAAGTACCATACTCTCGGGGAAGTCAGCGCGAGTCTTATTGAGAATCGATTTTTGGCCTGCTTTTCGGCCCTTTCCCGCGCGAGCTCAGCGCAAAGCCAGTTCTTCTCCTCGACGGTCAAGAATTTGGCTTGCTCCGGATAGTTGGGTAACACGAAATACGTCAGAAGTCCGCAAACGCCGGCTGGAATCCCCTCAAGGATTAGCAGCCATCGCCAGCTGCTCATTCCCAGCCAGTGGACGTGATCCAAGACCCAGCCCGAGACCGGAGAACCAAACATAAGCACGATAGGCAAGCCAGTCATGAACATTGCCACCGGGCGAGCGCGCTCGCGCTCCGGGAACCAGTACGTCAAATACAAAATGATGCCCGGGAAAAAACCTGCCTCTGCCACTCCCAACAAGAAGCGAGCTATATCCAGTTGGACTACATTGTGGGCAAAGCCTGTTAAGGACGCCACTATGCCCCAGGTGATAAGGATCCGCGCAATCCAAATGCGTGCCCCCAATCTGTGCAACAGCAGATTACTCGGTATCTCGAACGTAAAATAGCCGACAAAGAACATTCCAGCGATCAGCCCGAACTGACGGCTGTTGATTCCGAGGTCCGCATTCATGGTTAGGGCTGCAAAACCGATGTTGTTGCGGTCAAGAACGTTACACATAAAGAAGACAACGAGGAATGGTATCAGCCGCCTCTGTAGCTTACGGATCGTCTGTTTCTCAATGCTGATCCCTGAAGGGGCGGTTTTATTAGCCATGCTTAGGAAAACTCAGGGGAAGTTGGTGGCATTGCGAAGCCATTGATACATTCATTTCCCTTTGACCGGTAGTGCGAAGACGAATAGGGTCGCCGCTGGTTCCGGAAGGTGCCCCTTGCTTTCAGGGAACAACCTAGGAACCGTATTCTCTCCAATCGTGCCGCCCCCGGTGGAAATCGCGATGAACTGCCGTCCTCCCACCTCAAAGCTTATCGGCGGAGAGGAAATTCGGCTACCCGTGCTGAAAGACCAAAGCTTTTCTCCTGTCCTTGCGTCGAGCGCAAATGCGTTGCCTTCGACGTCGCCAGCGAAAAGCAGCTCGCCGCCTGTCACTAACGGGGAAGAGAGATTGAGGAAATTGGTCTTAAACGTCCACTCTTTGTGACCTGTTGCTGGATTGAAGGCACCAATGTTCGGTGCAGAACTCGGGTTCACGCCCGACTGGCGATGGCCCTCTTTGTAAAAATTGCAAAGATCGTAATCTGTCGCATACCAAAAACCAGTTCTCGGGCTATACGCGAAATAATTTACTCCCTGAGCACCGATACCCAGCGCGGGACAGATCGAGCCCCCTGTCATCTGTTTCGGATCCACCATATCGATAGGTTTTCCGTCTGCGTCAATACCTTTCGTCCAGGTTGGCGTAACGCCCCACGGAAACGCGTGTAGGAACTTGCCGGTTTCCCGATCGAGTAGATACGCGAAGCCATTCTTGCTGCTGTGTAGAAGGACCTTGCGTTTAGTTCCGTCTATCGTAAGGTCTAAAATGATTGGGCCGGATTGCGAGTCGTAGTCGTACAGGTCGTGCGGAGTCTCTTGGAAATACCATTTCAGCTCGCCTGAACCCGCATCCAGTGCGACCACAGATGCCGTATAAAGATTATTACCAGGTCGCCCTTCCCCCGCCATTGTCGGTGATGGGTCGCCAATACCCCAGTAGGTGAGATTCGTCTCGGGATCATACGTCCCCGTATCCCATACCCCTCCGCCCCCTAATTGCGAGATATCTTGACCCTTATCAGCCACCACAGTACTAAAATGCCACCGGCGGCTTCCCGTTTCGGCGTCGTACGCATTGATCCACCCACGCATCCTGCCGAATCCGCTGCCCGCAGCTCCCGCAATCACCTCATCCTTTACGAACAAAGGGGCTGCCGAGATATTGCACTCGCAGACGGCCGAGTCCTCTTCATGCACGTTCCATACTTCTTGGCCCGTCCTCGCGTCTATCGCCACAAGGTGATTGTCCTGCGTACCCATGTAAATCTTACCGTCGCCATAGGCAACACCCCGCGCTCCACGATTTTCGCTGAAGCGTTTTGGAAACTTATAACGATATGTCCAGATCCACCGACCCGTGGCTGCGTCCACGGCATAGACGTTGTTTTGCATGCCTTCGATAAATAGCACGCCGTCAACAACTAGAGGCGGAGCCAGCAAACCAGTGGTGAGGGGCGGTTCCGAGAAACCTGTCGGAAAGGCCCAAACGGGCACAAGGCGGTCGACATTCTTTCGAGTGATTTGGGTCAGCGGGCTGTAATTCCAGCCCGAATAGTTACCGTATACCGTCACCCAGTTCTGCGGTTCTCTTTCACCATGGTCAATTTTCGATGCCGACGTTAGTGCTTGCGCCGAGAGATTGGCGCCAGGGTCTACGACCAGCAGTGAAAATAGCGCGACGATTAAGAATCCGCTTGTTCGAAAGTAGAGTTTCACGGGTGCCTCCCTTGCAACGCCGCGGAGTGTCAGACCGACTGGTAGCAACCGCCGGCCGGACGTATGTGGACCAAATGCACCTGAGTTTCTCCAACGCTTGGTAGTATTCATGCCGGACGGTATGGAAAGTCTTGCCAGTTTTTTCGGCGATCTCTCGCATAGTAAGCCCGTCGTAAAAAGCGTATTCGAGGACTTCCCGATGAGATCTTCTGAGTTCCCGTAGGGCTTCGTTCATGGCCTGAGCGAGCTCCAGCTTACCGAGGCAATGCTTATTGCAAACGTCGCCGATCCGACTTAAATCGGTGCCACTCCAGTCTGAATAAATGCCCCGCAAAGTTAAATAGCGCCGTCGGTTGAAAGCCTGGTTGTAGGCACATTGGAGAATCCATATTTTAACCGTGCCTCTCGCGGGATCGAACTGTTTCGCAGAACGGAAGATCCCGAGGAACACGGATTGCATGAGATCTTCCGCTTCGCCGATGTCTCGAAGAACCCGGAACGCGACGTTCCGTACCATGCGATAGTAACGGTCAAAGAGTATCGCCAACGCATCGTCGTTCCCGTCGCACAACTGCATGATTAAAACTTCATCGGTCAAAGGGGCCAACTCAGCATCTTCCGGGCAGTCTGACAGCTTGCTTATCAAGCCCAGATTTAGTCCTTGGCTCATTCGATCACCCTCAGCAGAAAACAACTCGAAACGACACTATCGAAACAACCCAGCTCATCTTTGCTTCTCACGCGCAGACGCGCAGCACGGTCCTGCCGACCACCTTGCCCGCGCTCAAGCGTTCGAGGGCTTCATTCGCGCGCTCGAGCGGGAGAACATCGTCGATTACGTTCTGTACTCGCCCGCTGGCGAGAAGCGAGATGGCGCGCTCGAGTTCGTAGCGCTGTACATACCGCGACCCGCTGAATTCAATCTCGCGTAGCACGTAATCGTCGGTCTGGACGCGCGCGAAACCACCCACGACGTAGCCGATCCCGATCACTCGCCCGCCGCGACGGGCCATCGTCGCCGCTTCGTGAAGAGAATCTTCGTGCCCAACCGTATCGATCACCACATCTGCGCCTATCCCCGAGGTAAAATCGCGCACCATCACACGCGCGGCGTCGCCAGCCAACGCGCTTTCCGCAGCACCGAGCTTCATTGAGACTTCAAGATGACGCGGGTCAATATCCACTCCCAGAACACGCGCACCGCTCGCGTGCGCGACCTGGAGAGCACTCAGTCCCAAACCGCCGACGCCTTGAACGACCACCGTCTGCCCCGGTCGCACTTGCCCTCGTGTAACGACAGCGCGGTAGCTCGTTCCGAGAGCGCATGAAATTGGGGCGGCTTGCTCAGGAGTGATGCCTGCTGGCAGGCGCAGTAATCGGTCTGCCGGCACCGCAAGATATTCCTCGAATCCGCCTGGATCGGTGAAACCAACCCATGCATTTAGCGACTCGCAGAGATTCTCCATTCCCATACGGCACATGGCACACCGGCCGCACGACCAGTAGTTGTAAACGATTACTCGCTCTCCTGCGCGAAAGCCGGTCTGCGGATTGGCTTCGACAACCTCTCCGCAGATTTCGTGACCAGGGACATGAGGCAGTTTCAACGTCGGCGAAAACGGCATTTTCCCGTGCGCCGTTTTCAGGTCCGAATAGCAGACCCCGCAGGTTAAAATTCGAATCAAGACGGATCCAGGCTTCACCTCTGGGATCGGCAGATCCATGAGTTCCAGCGGGGCGGCATATTCTCTTATGGCCATCGCACGCATGATTTTTCTTGAATGCCTGAGAGCCGAGGCACAACAAGCACCTTCGTCCCATCAGCACTCTCCTTTAATTTCCTCGGCAAAAAGTTGCAATGCGATGTTCAGCATATCGAACAAAAAACGCGCCGTCCTCTCAGATGCGCCCTGCGAGAATACCCCGGTATCTAAAGGGAAACCTGTCGTTTGCGAGACGAATGAGTCTTCCGATACGAAGAACGAAGAACTTGACTAAAACACTCGAAATCTAGAGAAGGAATAGCGCCGCCTTCATCTGCACAATGACGTTTATCAACAAGGAAGACGGAGGTAGGCGTCCATCCGACGATGGTCGAATGGCTTCTGGGCCTGAATAGAACTCCATCGATGCCTGCTGAGCGATCTGAGGACCGGCGGTAATTCCTGCACGACGCCACGATGAACTGTGTTTTTGTTCGATATGCTGAACATCGCATTTTCAGCCGTCGCTCGCGGGGTATACAGTCGCGAGGTTATCTTAAGGTTCGGACGGCGCGATGCTACCAACGACTACGGCCATCGTGGTATGTGACCGGTTACGGTTGAAAGCAGCGAAGTACCCAAAACCGGTGTCTGGTGTAGGCGGCACCAACAGAGAACAGGATCGGTGGTCACCGCGCAACGCCGCATGCTTTTACAACTGATAACAGACGGAGATCCGGATGGATGCTCGATTTATTGGCAAGCCTCACGAATGGGATCCGCGCCGCGTTTACAGCCAGACCGGCGCGGATTGGCAATATAGGGTTGATTTTGAACGTTTGCGCCAGGATCGATTGCAACACGCTCGAGAGCAGATGACGGCGCGCGACATCGGCGCGCTTGTGCTGTTTGCAGGCGCCAACATCCGGTATGTTACCGGCGCCTACCAGGGCAATTGGAAATACAACATCAACATTCGATATGTTGTGCTGCCCAACGGAGGCGAGCCCGTGCTGTTTGAAACGGCCGGGTCGGATCTACATTGTGCCGAGATCGACTTACCCTGGATGGAAGACCGCATCAAACCAGCCATTACGTGGCAGTGGGCCGAGTCAGCCGTGCCACTCATGGCTGACCGGATGGTCCAAAGCGTAGTGGATGTGCTGAGCGCGCACGGACTGAAGAAGGAAAAAATCGGAATCGATAATCTCGACATGGCGTCGTTGAAAGCTCTCCAGGGAGCCAACCTGAACATCGTGGACGCTTGGCCAGCGCTGTCGGCAGCTCGCGTGATCAAAACCCGCGATGAGATCGAGCTGCTGAAGATGGCTTCTAGCATCGGCGACGCAGCGATGTGGAGAATAAAGTACGAATGGCTTAAACCCGGCGTTCGCGAGCGCGAGATCGAAGCGAAGGTACACGAATTCATGATCGAGCGCGGCTGTGAAATCATTTACGACATCATCGTCGCTTCGGGTGGGAACACCAGCCCCTATCGCCGCTGGGCAACCGATAAAATCATTCGCCAGGGTGACCTGGTGATCGTGGATATCAATGTCGTCGGACCCTCCGGCTACTTCGTCGACTTCGTGCGCTGCTTTAAGTGCGCGAGCAAACTCAATCAAGCGGAAATCGACTTGTACCGGGAAGTATATGACTCGATGTACGCAGGGCTCGAAAAGCTGAAGCCGGGCAACACCACCGCGGACGTGGCCGCCGCTTTTCCCGTGTACGACGACGACAAGTTCAACACAGTGACTTTGCAGCAATTCGGACACAGCATCGGACTCACGCTGTACGAGGGAATGTGGATTTCACGGGCCTATTCTTTGAAACATCCTGCAGAGATCAAAGAGAACATGTATTTCGCCATCGAGACATTTGCTGGCCATCCAGGCCTCCAGCAAACTACCAGGCTGGAAGAAAATGTTCTCGTCACGGCGAAAGGGCCTGTCGTGTTCACTCTTATGGAGCATAACGAAGAAGCGATGAGGAGATAGGATGGCCACTAGACTCGTGGCCGTTACGGATTCAGTCTTTCCGGATCTCAGCCCGGCGCGAGAGTTGCTCTCAAGGATTGGTGCAAATTTGCAGCTCGCCGAGGGACCTGAATCGAAAGCGATCTTGCAGGTCGCGCGCAGCGCAGATGCGGTTCTCACGACATACGCCAAGCTAACGGCAGATTTGATCGCGCAGATGGCGCGCTGTCGGATCATCAGCCGGTTTGGAATCGGAGTGGACAACGTGGACGTTGCCTCGGCGACTAAATCCGGCATCGTGGTCACAAGGGTTCCTGACTACTGTCTCGATGAAGTCTCTGAACACACCATGGCGTTGCTGCTGAGCATCGTTCGCAAGGTTCCGCGCACCAACACTCGCACGCAGAGTGGCGCCTGGGAAATGCGAGAGGTCGTTCCCATCCACCGCATCCGTGGAACAGTGCTTGGCTTGGTGGGGTTTGGCCAGATTCCGCGTTTGGTCGCGCCGAAAGCCCAGGCGTTTGGTATGCGAGTAGTAGCCTACGACCCCTACGTCTCCGGGGACGTGATTTCGCAGGCCGGCGTCGAAGGCGTAGCCTTCGATCAACTC
>JASHRI010000427.1 GCA_030037435.1 Candidatus Acidiferrales bacterium
CGGCTGAAGAGCTGCTTTGGGCGTGGCCTACTTCTACTCCCGCCCGGTTCGCTGGCCATCAAGGACGGCGCTGCGTTCCGCGTCAAGTTCTCGGAGAGCGCAGCCGCAGACTAAGCCGCTCCACCCTGGTGGCGAACTATGCGTACAAACTGTCGCTCCTGATTGTTTCGCTTTTCTATTACACTCGGGCAAGGTCAGGAGCAGCGTGTGGCACACGGAGCACACAGATATCCGGTTTCTGACTCCGGAAATTGCGATCGTTCCCAAGCGCCTTGCGGCCTCACGTTGCCGTCGAGTACGATTCCATCGATGCGGCGCAATTCAATTCTCCTGATATTACTGGCAGCGCTTCCATGGCCGGCCCTAGCGCAATCGCACGCGCCGTCGAAATCTCATTTGCACCGCGCCGTCGATCCCGATCGCCTGGGTATGTCGTGCGATCAGATCTTGAATATGACGTCCTCCGACTGGATCGCCTATTTCCACGGCAAGTCCCAGATAGCCGTGCCCGCGTCCGCTCCGGCGGACGCTACCACGCGCGCGATTGCCGCCTACGGGAAATGCTACGACGCGCGCACTGACGCGCTTGCCGCATTGCTCGCTAGACGCGGCAACGGCCCGCTGATGGGTGCTCGCGGAGATTTTGGCGAGTTTGATGCCGCGCTGAGGGATTTCACGGCGCAAGCGCTCGCCGCCTTGAGCCCGCCCGCCGACGCCACCAAAACCGCCTACGCGGCGCTCTACGAAAAGCAATTTCGCTACGCCTTCTATCAAAGTTACGCCGCGAAGCTCGAACCGGCCGCTAAACAGTCTGCGCCAGCCGCAGGTCCTCCGGCCAAGTCCGTGACTTCGCAATCGCCTCCGGCGCCCTCAGGCGCTGGCTCCTCGGCACTACATAAGGACGACGCCGGTCCCCTGACAAAAGCGAAGAACTACTTTGGGGGTCTACTCGGCGAGTTTCCCGATGACAAAATGCACGAACTCCACGCCGCCTTCGGCAAGGCACTTGAAAACTACGCCATCGACCCTTCCACCCAGCTCGCCGTCTACCGCTATGCGATTTTCGTTCTGGAGCGCCCCACGGCGAAGCCTTTTTCCCTGCCGCCGTTTTGATCCAGGTGGTGCCGCCTCAAAGAAAAATACCTCTACCATCCCGGCTTCATCCCGTACGGTACCGCGTTCACCAAAGCCTCGATTCGCATGATCTTTCCGTTCTGTATTTTGAACAGTTCTGCCACCTGCCACGTCCAGGGACCGGTTCGCGTTTGCTTCTGCACCCGCCCATCGGCGAGCGTGAACTGCCGCAACCGCGCGTTGTGATCGAAAAACGCACTCACAAATACGAGTCCGTGCTCCTCGTCCACGACTAGAAATCGTCGATCGCGCAGCAGCGTGTCCGGTTGGAACTCCTTCATCTGGATTTGCGCCTCGCACCCCAAGCTGGAGGTTCCCGTCGAGTTTCCTCCCGGATTCAGAGCGGGATTGTTCGTTGTCTGCACGCCCGATTCGACTCGATTGCAATCCTTGTCAAACGGCACGTACGAGGCGTGCCCTTTTTCAATCGCACTGAAATAGCTGTTGGCAATCGCGATCATGTTTTCGCGCGAGCGCCTCTCCGCAGCCGGCACTGTTTCCGAAAAAATCGGCTTGTCCACCAGATTTTCGGGGCGCGCCAGGCTTCCCGCCTCTTTGCGCGAAACCACGGTCTCGATTTCCGCGATGCGGCGTAGCTGCACCTTCATCCGCACGCAAAAGATTACCGGCGCGCCATTTTCTTGCAGCACTCCCATGTACATCACTTGTCCCGCTTGTGGATCATCCGCATAAATTTTGTATGTTCCGATTCCGCTGGCCGTTCCCCACAGCCCTTCGCCTAATTTCAACTCTTGCCCGTTCTCCGTGAATTTCACCTCCCTTGCTAGTGGTAGGCGTCCCGGATCGTGCGCCACGAGCGCCGCCAAATATTCGTCCACAAATCCGTTCAGGCACGATCGGTCGCAATCGTAATTGAAGTGGGGATCGTAGTCCGCCGGGGGCTGAGCTGGCACTCCTTGTGCCTTGACCCCGCGCGTCAAAATCGTACAGAGCAGACATGCCGCCATCACACCAAGTATGAGAACTAGTTTGCGCATCGCTTCTCCCTGGCCAGAAAATTCGACTCGCCTATATAGCAAAGGTGTGGCGCTCGCGGCAACCGACTTTGGCCCCATTGCCGCGGCGCTCCGATCTGAACTTAAATTTGTCTGGAATTTGCGAACAGAAGTGCTGGGCCGCGGTGGCGAATGGGAGGTGCTCCACGCCTTCGGAACTTAGCCCGGTACGTTCTCGCTCGCGCCCAACAAACGGCCAATCAAACTCTGCAGGCGCTTCCCATCCTTCTCGCTCAGTTCGATGAACTCGACGCCCATTCCTTTACTGTCGGCCACGTTGCGCACCACCGCTTTGCCCCGAATCTCTCCTTCCGGAACCGAGAGCAGCAGAGTCACGAATGCTCCTAAGCTCGCCGGCTTTAGCGTCGCGATGAACATTCCTCCGATATTCAGGTCCTGCACGCGCGACACTTCTTGGCGTGTTCCATCCTGCCACGCCACCCAGACGCCCTTGGGTGTGCCAATTCGGGTGTACCGGCGGTCGCTTCTGTTTGCTTCGTTTGGCATAACGCTCAAATCGGCCCGAAAAGTTCGCCCCGCCAGATGTCTCGTCCGTAGACCGTCAATTCTCGCAGCTTGTCGCCGCTCGACAAACTTCTCTCCTTTGGCGTTTCATTAAACAGTTATCCAAAAGGCCGGTTCGATTCGGTCGTGTGCGCTTCGCGCCGTCTCGATTCGTATAGATTATTATACCGTCTTGCTTTTTCCCGATCATCTGCTCCGACATTTTCTCGGGTCCTAATTCGGTTCGCAAGATCGTACTTGGCTCAATGCGAGCCCGAGTTGCGCAATTCCAACAGCTTTTGGTTTCCGTGACGCGGCGACGGCGCCAATATCACGCCAGGGGACATTCCTGACGGGCTTTGCGCAAAATCAAGGGAGGCTTGTCCTCAGACCCCGCGTACAGTAGAGTTTTGTGCGCGCACAAGGGCCACGATGAAAGTTCCCCTTCTCGATCTCAAGACGGAGTACGCCCAATTACGGGACGAAATTCTCCCTGCGTTGGACCGCGTTTGCAAGGGCGCTGCTTTTGTTTTAGGGTCCGAAGTGGAGGCCTTTGAGCGCGAATTCGCCGATTATTGCGGCACAAAGCATTGCGTGGCTCTGAGTAACGGCACGGCGGCGCTTCATCTGGGCCTGCTGGCACTGGGGGTGCAAGCGGACAACGAAGTCATCACGAGTCCCAACACATTTCTTGCCAGCGCTGAGGCGATCACTTACTGCGGTGCGGTTCCGGTCTTCGTCGATATCGATCCGGCCACGGCCAATCTCGACCACCGCCTTGTCGAACGGGCGATCACGCCGCGCACCCGTGCCATCCTTCCGATACATCTCTACGGACGCCCCACTGACATGGATCCCCTGCGTGAAATTGCCGCGCGCCGCAACCTGCGCATCTTGGAAGATGCCGCGCAAGCGCATGGCGCGCGGTATCGCGGCGTGCGCGTAGGAGCGATCGGTGACGCGGGAGTTTTCAGTTTCTATCCAACCAAGAATCTTGCTGCCTATGGAGAAGGGGGTGCGCTTACAACCAACGACGATCACATCGCCAATTTCGTGCGCGCCGCGCGCAATCACGGGCAAACGGCTCGATACGAGCACGAGTTCGTCGGTTACAACTACCGCATGCAAGGCTTGCAAGGCGCCGTTCTGCGAATCAAGTTGCGCCGGCTCTATTCCTGGACCGCGCGCCGCCAGGAAATCGCCCGGGAATACCGGCGACTTCTCGCGGGCGCCCGTCTAGACTTGCCTGTTGACGATCCTCTCGACGAGTGTGTCTATCACCAATTCGTCATTTACGTGAGCAATCGCAACGCAGTGGCGGCGAAACTCGGCGCTCAAGAGATCGAAACCGTGGTGCATTATCCGCGTCCAATTCATTTGCAACCGGCATATTCTTCGCTTGGTTTGCCCCCGGGAACGTTTCCGCTCGCCGAACGAGCCTGCGATCGCGCTCTCAGCTTACCGATTCATCCTGGATTAACGCACGAACAGGTCGCCTTCGTGGCGAGCGCAGTGCGGGAAGCCGTCGGGGAAAGGTAGTCGCCGGGTCCGATTCTGAATTCGTCGGCAGTTAATACGTCAATTATTTGCGCTGCCCGAAGATACCGGCTCGTTGCCCGGAACAGGCGATTCCGCAGCCTCCGCCATGGCAGGGAGTCCAGGCCCCGCGGAGCTTGCCGCGCGATCTCGCAAGGTCTTGGAAAGGCCTTCAAACACCTTCGAAAAAGACTCGCGCAGCGACTGATCGGCCGAGCGCAGCAGCGCATCGGTTGCGTTTTGTCCATGCTCGTTCAGTTTGCGCACCGAGGAGATCATCCAGGAATCGCATGCGGTGTCCAAGCGCGATTGATATTGTCGAGCCGCTTCCTCGGCGGCGCGGCCTAGGCTTTCGGTCCACGCGCGCTCGTGCTCGTTGCGTTCCGTGCGATAACGGTCAAGCGCAGTGCTGAACTCCGAGCTCAAAGCGCCGCGGCCATGCGCGATACTCGCATCTAGTTCCGAGACCATGCTGGTACGGAAGCGATCGACGGACGCGCCGGCGCTGGACTCGAGATCGCGGAGCAGTTGCTGTGCGGCGGTTTCAACTTCTCTTGAATGTTCCGCAAGTACACCGCGGCTCGATTCCGTGAAGCGTTGAGTCTCCTGCTCCGAAATGCCGCGAATCACTTGCCCAAATGAGGCGGCCGCCGCCTCCGCCGCTTCATCGAGCTGGGTACACAAGCGACCAGCTACATCCTGTCCAACGCCTTCAAGTCGCCGCTCAATCTGGGCCATGCGCTCAGAGCTCCGCTCGCCGAGCTGAAGTTCGAATCGATCCGCAGCGGTCGCCGTTCGTTCGTCGAGTCCGCTGACCGCTGAAGCAAGCGCCTGTTCCATCAGCACCTGCAAGCGCGAGCGAGTCTCTTGTTGGAACCATTCCGACGAACGTCCGATGGACTCCGCCGCCGCGTGCGAAGCGCGCACTCCTGACGCATCCAGCTCCTCGTTCCACTTCGCGAGCGCCTCGGTGCGCGCGATTTCGAAATCCTCGCGAAGTCGTGCGAGCGTCGCGGACATTTCCGCCGCTGCCTCGCGCTGATTGTTTTCTGCCATCTGGCGCAGACGCTCCCGGTGGAGGCGCAAGCCCTCTTCCGCCTGGGCCTCGCGCGCCGCCAATTCGCGCAGCAAGTCGGGCACGCGCTCGATGCGGGGTGCGATCTTTGCTTCCACATCCGCCACCGTCCGCTCCATCAATCGATGGCCCAGAGAATCGAGGGTCGGCTCCAGACGCGACGGCAAGTCCGCCACCACCTGGTCCGTCCGTCGATTCATCTCGTTGGCCTGAGCCTCTAAGATACTTTCCAGGCGCCGATGCAGTTCGTTCAATGTGTCTTGGCTCGCGGCTTCCAGTTGCGCCGAATATTCCTTCATGCGGCTCGCCGCATTTTCAACTTCGGTAAGCGACGACCGGGCGCGTCCCAGCTCCTGGTCGAGCGCGCCTCTGACGCCGGAAAGTGCCTCCCGCGCCGCAGACGACACCTGTTCAAATGGACGCCGCAAATCGGCTAAATTCGCGCCCATCTTCTGCTCCGCATCGCACAGCAATTCCTGCGAACGTGTGGACAGTTCCTTCACCAGGCGTTCGACGCCTCCATCGAGTGACGACTGCAAAAGCTCGGTCCACTGCGCTCGCGCCGTTGCCATCTCGGATTCCAACCGTTCGCGCCACGCCGCCGTGGCACTCTCTGTGGCCGCCAGGTCCTCTTTCGATTGTTCCGCCGGCTTCAATTTCAGCCTGGCCGCTTCGGCAGCCTCCGCTTGGATCCGCGCCTCGGTTATGCGGCTCACTGACTCGAGCGCCGCATTGCTTTCGGCTCGCAACTCTTGTTCTTTCCGTTCCAACTCGCGCAGCAGATCGCGCGCTTCGCGGAGTTCCCGCTCGAATTCGCCTCTCAACTCCCGCGCCAGTTCTGCCTGTTGCGAGGCCAGCGCCTCCGAGATCTTCCCCGACACGGTCGTCCGAGCTTGTTCAAATTCATCGGGCATCTGGCGAAGCTGCGCCGTGGCTTCCGAGGCTTGGTCCGACTGTCGCTCGCGCTGCGCGTTCCACCCGCGCAATAAGGGACTCTCCGCGGCGGACACAGCTTCTGGCTCGCGCGACGGCGGAAACGCAAAGTTCGAATCAGTGGACAAGTTGGCCTCTTCGTCCGCGGTTTTTTCATTGGATTTGGGACTGGCACTTGAACCCGCGGCGGATTCAATGTTCTCAATCGAACGC
>JASHRI010000428.1 GCA_030037435.1 Candidatus Acidiferrales bacterium
ACATGGATTTTCTCTTGGGAGTAAGCACTAAGGGGGGATGGGAATCGTGGATTCGATTCTGCCTGGAAGGTGTCGTGGCTCAATCTCAAGATGCAGAAAGACGGTGCGATAAGCTGCTTGCTTTACACAAAGACTTTCGTGCCCGTATTAAGGGCGGCAGTCACAGATTGGCCCAGTTGGTAGATACTCTATTTTCGAGGCCAGTTATAACCGTCAATCAATACAAATCGCAATTTGGCGTGACATATCCCACGGCCCGGTCAGACCTTACAAAACTTGAGACAATGGGGATAGTCCAGTCGCTTGAAGGATTGAAATACATCACCTACTACTGTTCACCAATCTATCGGGTGACCTTCGAAGACGTTAGTTTTTAGTCTTTGTTTCACTTTCGCGGATCGTACTCTGTACTAACTTCGCGGCCAGTTGGTTTGGATCAGGCTGAGGCTTACGGCTCTTGGCGGGGCGTTTCTTGGCCTTTCTCTTACTCATATTGGCAGGATGCCACAGGCTGGAACAGACCGCTAGCCCCTGAACAACTCAAACTGAAGCACTACCGTGGGCTTTGCGTCGTTGACATGTGCTAATCAGCGATGCTATGGTTTTTTTTCTTGGCTTTTCCACAGCGTCCTGCGGTTGGCGTGTGGCGAGAGCACAATCTAGCAGAAACAAAATGAAAATGGCGATAAGGCGCCTTCAAGCAACGCCGAGTTCTTTAAATCCACGACTTTGCTCGCGTCAGCATCGAGAATGCGATAGCGCGAAAGGCGGATGCGCTGCGGCGGGAGGAAATAGGCTTGCTGCAGAAGAGATTCGATGTTCTTGACTGTAATTAGCCGCGTCTTGCTGGGGATAGCAGCCCTTCCGTTCGTCTATTACTTCCTGGTCCTATACAGTTCCTGGCGATTTTTCCACCGACCCATACTTGACGAGGGCCGGAAATCCAATTTTACCCCGCCGGCCAGCATCCTGAAGCCCGTCCGCGGACTTGATCCCGAGGCATATGAGAATTTCGCCAGCTACTGCCGGCAGGATTATCCGGAATACGAGATCGTGTTTTGCGTAGACCCAGGGGATCCGGCGATTCCGTTGATCGAGAAGTTGAAGCGCGACTTTCCCGCTTGTGAAATTCGGATGATTTCTCCCGCAGCTAGCAGCGCTTCGAACGACAAAGTCGCCAAATTGGATCAACTTGTGCACCAAGCCCGGTACGAATACGTGGTGATCAACGACAGCGACGTTCGAGTGGCGCCCGACTACATGCGGACCGTTGTTGCACCTCTGGCGCGCGCCGGGGTGGGGGCCGTGACTACTCTTTACAATTCGGCGGAGGACAAGACGGTTGTCGACGGCATTCAATCAATTGGCATGATTTCCGACATGTATGCGGGGATTTTGGTGGCCCGCGAGCTCGACGGTGTGAAGTTTGCGTTGGGAGAAACGATCGCCACGACGCGCACGCTGCTGGCGGAATTTGGCGGTTACCGAGCGTTGGAAAATCGTCCCGCGGACGATTTGCTGGTTGGACGCATGATCGCGGAACAGGGTCATGAGGTTGAGTTGCTTCCCTATGCGGTGCAGACAGTCCCGGACTATGGCTCGATGCGGGACCTATTCCTGAAGCGGCTGCGATGGATGGTGGTGATGCGACACATGCGTCCCTGGGGACATCTGGGACTGCTGCTGACGCTGGGTTTGCCCTGGTCGATTGCGGCAGTCGCGATACATCCATCGGTCGCGGTAGCCGCTGGCTATCTGGGCGCGTATATTGCGCTGCGAATCGCGATGACGTGGATGATCGGGATTTGGGGCCTAAAACAGGCGTCGCTGTGGAAGAGCGTGCCGCTGATTCCTGTGTGGGACGCCGTAGCAGTAGCGATCTGGGTTGGGAGTTTTCTGCAGAACAGCCTCCGCTGGCGCGGCGAAGACTACTTGATTCGGGACGGCAGGCTGGTGCAAGCGTCTCGAGCGGCGGGCGAATGAATGGTTCTCACTGGTGATCCGAGGAACTCGTCTGAATGATCCTTTCTCTTCACGTTCCCAAAGCGGCTGGCAATTCGTTTCGACAACTGTTACAGGCGAATTACGGCGACCGGCTGATGTTGGATTATGGCGATTGGGCAGGGTTCAGAGTTCCCGCGGCCCTGGAACGCTGCCGCATCAGGACGGAGCAGATGCGCCAACGGCGCGATGAGCTGCTAGAAAAGTACGACATCGTTCATGGCCATTTCGTGACAGATAAGTACCTGGGGCTGTTTCCGGTGGAAGATTTTGTCGCATTTTTTCGCGACCCGTACCAACAGGCGGTGTCGCACTATTGTTTCCTCGTACGGAATCCCCAACGAGAACATTTAGAAGAAAAAATGCTGCATGAAGCGAAGATGACGCTGCTCGACTACCTAGAGTGGGATGCGTTCCACGATCACCAGACGCAATATTTGGGCAGCGTGTCGATCGACGATTTGGCGATGGTTGGGCTGTCCGAGGAATTCTACCGGAGCGTAGACCTCTTCAATTCGACATTTGGGAGCAATCTGCGAGGCGAGAGCTTTCTAAACGTCAATCCGGACCATCAGGGCCCCGATTACAAGGTTGACGACGACGTTCGAAAGGCTGTGGAGAAATACCGGCCAGCTGACATTGAAACTTACCGGCGCGCCAAGGAAATATTCACGCGACAAGCCGCAAAGGCAGGCGTATAGCCGGGCAAATTAGCGGCCGGCGCCAGCGGTGCGCGGAGGTTCGGTGCGGCCCTCGCCGGCGCGTCCTCGGCCTATGAATTCGCGCACGGTGTAAACCGGCTTGTTCTGCGATTCGTAGTATGTGCGAGATAGCAGTTCGCCGATAAGTCCGATCGAAATAAACATAATCCCGCCCATTACCAGCGCCGTTCCTAAAATGATCAATGGACCGTGGTTGGCCAGGATACCCTCGTCGAGGAATGCTTTCCGCGCAAAGACCCAGAATCCAATACCGAAGCCGCCAGTGAGGCAGAGCAGGCCGACGGCGCCGAAAAACTGCAAGGGCCTAGTCGAGTAGTCGAGCAGAAATTTGACGCTCAGGAGGTCGAGCAGCACACGTATGGTGCGGGAGATACCGTAGTTCGACTTGCCGCTTTGGCGACGAATATTGGTGATCGGCACTTCAGCCACCGAGGCGCCTGCCCAGCTTGCCAGAGCTGGGATAAAGCGATGGAGTTCGCCGTAAAGATGAATCTCGGAGAGAATTTCACGGCGGTACGCCTTAAACGTGGTGCCGAAGTCGTGGAGCTCGACCCGCGAAAGCTTGGCCATGATCCAATTGGCGACGCGGCTGGGCAACTGGCGGGTCAACCAAGCGTCCGTGCGCTCGACGCGCCAGCCACTGACAATATCGTAGCCCTCCCCGATTTTTTCGATGAAGCGGGGAATCTCGGCGGGATCGTGCTGTAAATCGCCGTCCATGGATATGATGATACCGCCGCGTGAATGGTCGAAGCCGGCCTTCAGCGCCGCGGTCTGGCCAAAATTGCGGCGAAGCCGCACAACGACCACGCGTTGGTCATCTGCCGCGATTTCAGACAGCAACCGGAAAGTGCCGTCCTTGCTGCCATCGTCGACGAAAACGATTTCGTACCGGCCTTCAAGCGTGTCCATCACGTCGATGATCTTCACATAGAGCTGCGGGACACTTTCGCGCTCGTTGTAAAGGGGTACAACTACAGAATAGGCGATTGGACTGTCGTGAATGCTCATATTTAAGGCCGCAGTATAGCACTCGATGCGGTCAATGCGCTTGTAGGATGTAAGGACGCGTCCGAAGCTGACAACGGATGGTTGGTACATAGGAGTTTGCGACCGGTCGTAGCGATTTCGATGATCTGGCCCGATCCGACAACGCTCTGATAGTGCGGCAGATCGGGCGCAAGGACCAGAAGGTAATAACGGCCGGAACTCCGCCACAAGCGCATTAACTCCGAATCGTCGATGAACACGTGAGGCGCGCCTGGGGCATTCGAGCCGTACTCGAGGTTGACTCGATGGTCCGTAGTGAGGAGTCCAGAGCGATCCGTGTAAAAGAAAACCGACGAGAATTCGTAGAAATGCCCTTCGGCGATGAGTTCTCCCTGCGGGGAGCGCATCAACGCGTCAGCCAGAGCGCGGGAGGAGAAAAACGGATCGAAAGTGACCATCGCCACACGCGCGGCGTGGAAGAACAGGACCATCATGAGCGCAGCCGCCAGATACACGCTCCGGCTTGAAGATCGCAGAGTGCCGATTGCGCCGATCACAAACGCGACTCCGGCGAGGAACAACGGGAGGCGCAAATAGGCAAACGAATCGAGCGTCAGGTCCTCCATATGGCCGAGAGAGAGTGTGTAAGCCTTGGGATGATGGCCGAGCGCCATCGAGATGTTGCCGGGAGCCGGAATATGCCGCACATACAGGAGGAGAGCGAATACCGCAATTGCGGCCAAGGCGGTTATGACCGTGAGGGTCCGTGTTCCCCAGCGCACCCAAACGCCGTCCATCGCGACCGCCGAGCCCAGAAGCAACGCAAAGGCCGGATAGCAAGGCATCGAATAGTATTCTTGCGTCGAGGAAAACGTGAAAAAGATCAGAATGAAACCAAGCCAGCAGAGAGCCAACAAGCGCGTGCGTCCGGCTCGATCCATGGGTTTGAAAGAGAGCTTCCCGATTGCAGGCAGGTAGACGCTCCAGGGAAAAAGCCAAGCAAGATGAAAGAGCCAAAACCAGAGGCGTGGAACGGTATTGTAATCGCGAGGATAGCGTAGGTTCAGAAAGCGGAGGAGTTGCTCGTTGATGAAGAAAAACCAAAGGAAACCATGATACTGGCCGGGTCCGCTGTGGAGCGTGAAGGCAAAATAGGGAGGGTTGCGAAGGGTGGCGAGGATATGCCACGGCGCGGCTATGGCCAGGACAATCAGGAGCCCAGTCCAGACGTGGAGCCTCTTCCAAGTCCGGACGGTGAAGAACTGACGTGTGAGCAAGAGATAGATCACGCCGGCCACAACGGGAAAAACAACGCCAATAAGGCTTTTCAGCAGCAGCCCTGCGCCAAGACTTGCAGCGAACAACGCCGCCCATAATCTCGGATGAGGTTCTTCCTCGTCGAGCAACCGTAAGAAAGCCCACATAGCGAGGGCCACCGTGAAAGTGAGCATTACGTCCGGGATCAAAATGCGTGTGAACAGGAAGAGGCCGATGCAAGTCGCCATGCACAGGCCTGCGTAATAGCCGGCGCGCTTGCCGAACGCCCACATTCCGAATGCGGCGGTCAGCAGACAGAGTGCGATGGCCGAGAGAGCGATGGGAATGCGCGCTGCCCAGTCGTGGACTCCGAAAGTGCGATACGAACCCGCCATAAGCCAGTAGACCAGAGGCGGTTTTTCGAGGTAGGCGATACCGTCGAGGCGCGCGGTGACCCAATCGCCGGACGTGAGCATGTTGCGGGCGATCTGGGCCTGTACCGCATCAACGTCGTCCATAAGCGACGGCGGCGAAACGATGCAGCCCAGATAGACCGCGCCTGCGACTAGCAATACGATTAAATAGAAGTAAAGACGCGTGCCGGTGCCGGTTGACCCGCTGGGGGGGCCTGCACCGATTGAATCCGCCATCGCTTCATCCAGAGAAATAAAATCATCAGACCCCAAAGGTGATAACCCAGATTCGCGCGCCGATCCATGTGTCGGCGGACGACTGTCTCGATCTCACTCGTACGGAAAAGTTCCCGATGATCGGACAGGCCGGCCTTCAGCGTGTCGAGCAACAGTTGCCGCAGCGGGCCGCGCAGCCACTCGTGCGCGGGAATGTCGAGACCCGTTTTCTTTCGGCGCAACACGGCTGACGGCAACTTATCCTTCATGAGCTCCTTCAAAATTACCTTTTGTCGAGAGCCGCAAATCTTGAAAGACGCGGGCAATGAGGCCGCGAATTCTACGATGCGATGATCCAGCAATGCCGGGCGAGCCTCAACCGCATGGGCCATGCTCATGCGGTCGACTTTCATCAGGATGTCGTCCGGCAGGTAATATTTCTGGTCGAACCACAAATAGGAAGATGAATCATCGCGGATTGCCAGATGTTCGCACAACTCGCCTAGAATCGGATCGAGTGCCGCCGGCAAAGGCGTAAGCATAATCTCGGCCTTTTGCGCATCCGAAAAGGTGCCATTCCAGTAGACGTGGGCGCGTTCGCGAGGCAAGAGGCAGCCCTCAAGAAAGCGCTTGGCCATGTATTCAAGGCTGATTTTGTCGTCGGAAACGGGCCAACGACGAACAGCAGCCAACGAAGCGCGCAGACCACCGGCGGGCAAACGACGCGCCAGGCGAGCAAGATTGTTGGCCCGGTACGTAACGTAACCTCCGAACAGTTCATCGCCGCCTTCGCCGCTCAAGGCAACCGTCACTTTGCTTTTGGTCATTTTCGACAGGAACCAAAGAGGCAGCGCGCCGGCGTCGGCGTCAGGCTCATCGTTGTAATAAGCGAATTCCTCAATGACGGTCGCGAGGTCTTGCATCGGATTCAGATCGAATTCCTGATGATCGGTTCCGTAGCGCGCTGCAACCTGGCGGATATAGGTCGTCTCATCGAACGTGCGTCCTGAAAACGAGATTGAGAGTGTTTTCAGGCGCGAGCTGGAGGCCATCGATGCATAGTGCAGAACCGTCGAGGAATCGATGCCACCGCTGAGCCATACACCAAGGGGGACGTCGGAAAGCAGGTGCTCATGCATAGACTGCTGAAGGAGATGGTCGAGCTCTTCTTTGGCAGAAGCCATCGTCACAGCACGCGGCTCCGCAAACGGCAAATGCCAGTAACATTCCGACCGAGTCTCCCCGTTGCGCCATTCGAGCCAATGGCCTGGCGGAAGCTTGACGATACCGTCCACGAGCGTCCACGGACACGGAACGTAGTTCAGCGATAGATAACAATCGAGTCCGGCGAGGCTCAAGCGCCGGTCAAACTCGGGATGAACGAGGATCGCTTTCAGTTCAGAACCGAAGAGAATGTCGCAACCCAGTCGTGCGGTATAGAGGGGCTTGATACCTATTCGATCGCGGGCCAAAACAAGACGCTGGCTAGATTTGTTCCAGAGTGCGACCGCAAACATCCCTCGCAGGCGAGCAAAGCAACCCGTGTCCCACTCGAGAAAAGCCGCCAGAACCGTTTCTGTGTCACTGCGAGTCCGAAATCGATGCCCTCGCTCTTCGAGTTCCTGGCGCAGCTCAGGGTGATTGTAAATTTCGCCGTTGAAGACGATTGCAGTGTCGCCGTCATCGGACACGATCGGTTGGTCGCCGGACGTCAGATCGATAATCTTCAGCCGGGCCGTGCCCATCGCACAGGGAGCTGACTTGAAGACACCTTGCTGGTCAGGGCCGCGATGAAACAAAGTGGAAATTGCGCTCTCGATCCGGCCTGGACCGGGAGTCCACTCGCTGTGAGTAAAACCGGCGATTCCGCACACGTTCGAACAATCCTCGTTAGTTTATCAGCCGGTCGAAGGTCAACGAGCGACACGCGGCTACTGAAGTGTAGTCTAGCGGCTTTGGCCGAGGCGGGATAGTCCAAAAGGGAAGAAGGCTATTCATAACGGAGGGACTCGACAGGATCAAGCGCCGCGGCCGTCTTGGCGGGGAGATAACCGAACAGGATGCCGGTAGCGCCGGATACAACAAAGGCCAAGACGACAGACAGCCAGGAAATTGGAATCGTCACGCCCCCCGGCACCGGCAGGAACCGCACCAGAGTTTCGACGAATATGGGTATCGTCACCGCGATTCCAATGCCGATAAGCCCTCCGACGACGCTGATCAGTACGGCCTCGAGCAGGAATTGGTACAGGATGTCGGGTTGGCGTGCTCCGATCGCCTTTCGAATTCCAATTTCGCGAGTTCGCTCCGTCACGCTGACCAACATGATATTCATGATGCCGATACCGCTGATCGCGAGAGCAAGCAGAGCTATGGCCAGCAGCACGATCGTCATTGCCAGGGACACACGACGCGAGGTCTCCAGGATCGAAGAAAGATTCTGGACGTTATATTCCGCTTCGGGCCGGTGACGGCTCCGCAAAATATCCCCGACTTCCTTGGTTACGAGCGCGACGTGGTCAGGGTGGTCAGCCTGCGCGTAGAGCGTCACGATCGAGGCGTCGCCAGTGTAGTATCTGATCAGTGGGAGCGGCACGAGGACGGAGTCCAGCCTGATTTCCGATTGGCCAAATGTGTCGATGCGCTCTCGGAAGACTCCGACGACGGTGAATGTCAGTTCGTTGACGTGCAGATCCTGACCGATTGGACTCTGCTCGCGAAACGCCATCTCAGCAAGGTGCTCGGAGATGACACAGACTTTGCTGACGGTGGAAAAGTCGGTGTCGTCGAAATAGCGTCCACGTACAACGACTAACCGACGGATCTGCTCGAAGTCCTGCGTCACTCCGATTAAGCCGACAGGCCACGATTTTCCGTCTGCCACGACGGTCATGGTGAGGTCGTTCGTGCCGGCTGCTCGAATTACCTCCGGGATGCCTTCGCGCACTGCACGCAGGTCCTCGAGCGAAATCGCGTCGGAGCGAGCGATGTTTTGCGCTCCGGCTGGTTGCGACAATGCAGCGTAGACGATGTTGGACCCGACAGCCTCAATTTGAGCCGAGACGTATTTTTTGCCGGTTAGCGCCACGGTGACGACCAAGACGATGCAAGCGCTGCCGATGATTACCCCGAGCATCGTGAGTGCGGTGCGCAACTTATTAGCGCGCAAGGCCTCCCAGGCGAGCACCCAGCTTTCGGACCAACTCATAACCGGGGCTTTCAGAATTGCCCTCCTTGCGCCTTAAGAGCCGCCCAAGCAAAATCCGCGAATTTTATCGCCGTTCAGAGTGCAGCGGATTCGGCCACAGCAAGGGCGGGTATCTCTATGCGGATTTGTGTGCCCTCGCCTTCACGGCTGCGGATATCCATTACGAATTGGTCGCCATATAGCAGACGAAGCCGCTCGTGGACATTGCTCATACCAATACCGCCACCGTAAACCTCGGACAGACGCTCTGGAGACATTCCCATGCCGTTATCGTCGATCTCGATTGCGAGCTTGCCGTCTTGCCTCCGCGTTCGCAAATGGATCTGGCCGCCTGAAAGGCGCGGCGCCAAGCCATGCTTGATGGCATTTTCGACGATAGGTTGTAGCAACATACTTGGAACGAAGGCGTCGAGAGTCTCCTCGTCGATCTCCTTGAAGATTTGCAGTTTGTCGCGTCCGAAACGGATTACTTCGATGTCCAGATAATCGTCGATGAAATCGAGCTCCTCGCGAAGAGCGACGAACGTCTCGTGTTTTCGCAGCAGGCGCCGCAGGATGTTCGAAAGCTTCAGCACAACGCCGCGCGCCATGTCAGGATCGAATCGGATGAGCGAAGAGACGGTATTGAGAGTGTTGAACAGAAAGTGAGGATTGATCTGGCTGGTCAGGGCATCCATGCGCGCCTTGAGCAGAAGCTGCTGGTTTTGCTCGAGATTCATTTCAGTGCGCGTGTTATTCCAAATTTTCACTGCGATGGCCACGCACATCACCGAAGAGAGCACCACCAGAATGTCGTATCCCCAATTGGCAGACTGGATCGAGAAGAGCCAGTGTGGTGAGCGAATGCTGCGCGCCAGCGCCATCCAGCCTACCTCCAACGCGGCGCACGCGAACAAAGGCAGCATCGCTGGCTTGGTTTTACGGTACCGAATCATTTTCCAAAGCCACTGCGGAATGCCCAGGAATAGGAATGGGCCAAAATCCCAGACGTCTTCTTTGTCCGTCATCACCTGACGAATGACTCCGGCCGACAATCCCACCAGCGCGGCGGCTGGCGCCGACAACCATTCGTGGAACCCGAAAGGAAGCAAGCTGATCAGTGAGCCTCCCAGCAAGCCGACGATCCGGCCGCCGATCAATCCCATCAGAAACGAGCCTTCCATGGTGAGGTCAAAGAATTGGTATGAGCCGACCAGACGCAAGACGGAGCCCACCACCAGCGGTGGCACCAAAAAAAGCAGCAACATTACCTTTTGATCGGAATCGCGATTCTCGGTGAACAAGAGCTTCCGGAAGGACCGAAAGCGGACCAGCAATGCCGCGAACGCCGCCGCCCAACCCACCTTAAGGACCAGCGTAAACAACAGGCTCTTGCCTTCGACAAATGATGTGTCCATTGCGTTTTAGCTGCCCAAACGGGATTCCGAGGCTACGTTAACCAACGTTAGCCAATGCCGCAACAGATGTAAAGGGAAGGGCAGCGGAATGCGCACTTCCGAGGCACATTGCGAAGCCTGCTATAATTCACGACTCACATGAGGCATAGAAAGGAAGCGGGCAAGGCACGGATCGTGGCAGTCGCGGCGCTGCCAACTCGCTTCGGGCGATTTACGATTCTAGGGATCAAAGGGAAGCGCCCGGGCGAAGAAGCTGTCGCGATCGTTCATGGACGAACGAATGGCAAGAGAGCAGTCCTAGTGCGCGTCCATTCTCAATGCCTCACCGGCGATGTTTTCACTTCGCAGCGCTGCGATTGTCGCGCTCAGCTTGAACATTCGCTGCGCAAGATCAGCAAAGAGCGCGCGGGAGTGGTGTTGTATTTGCCGCAGGAGGGCCGTGGCATCGGCCTGATCAACAAACTGAAAGCATATGAACTGCAGGACCAAGGTCTCGATACGGTCGAAGCAAACCGGCGCCTCGGTTTTGCTGTGGATTCGCGCGATTATGATTTTGCCGCGTCAGCCCTCAGGGCGATGGGCATTCGCTCGGTGCGGCTCCTGTCGAATAATCCGGATAAGGTTCAACAGTTAGAGAGTGGGGGAGTTCCCGTCGTGGAACGCGTCCCATGCCAACCGCGAACAAGCCGCCATTCGCGCAGTTACCTGCTCACGAAAAAGAACAAGCTCGGCCATTTGCTTCGTAGGCTCTAGATTTTTCTGATGTAGCGACCAGCCAGCCTCAGCCGCCGCCGACGAACTGCACGATTTCGTAGGTATCGTTCGGCTGGACCGCAGTGTGTTTCCATTGAGCCCGCGGCAGGATTTCCAAATTGCGTTCGATGGCTACTCTGCCTTCCGCCATCCCAAGGTGGCCGAGTAAGGCTGTTACAGTCAATCCTTCCGGAATTTCGGTAGACTCACCGTTGATCACGACCTTCATGATTGTTACGAACCTGGAGTCGACGCGGCCGGCGGGACGTTGGAGCGTGAGCGCATCGTGAACCGAACCTCATCTCTGCTGGAGTCCTTGCTGGCGAGGATAATTAACGCCAGGTCGCCCTTGCCAAGGGGTGGAAGCGGAAATTGAATTCGCACTCGTCCCTGATCGTCACTCGTGCCTGAATGCCGATGGCCCTCCGGTGCGCCTTCAATAGCGGCCTCCACGTGTGCGCCGGCCTGTGGTTGGCGATCTGTACGGCGCAAAACTTCCACGTCGAGTAGCACATTTCCCGCCGAGAGCCAAGACTTAGGATTGAGGAGTTGTATCTGAATTTCGCTGTCCGCGCCGCTCTTTATGGTCGGTGCGGCGGCAGGAGCGGTTCCGGCAAGTGTGCCGGATCGAACATCTTCGATTACAAGGCGATGCTGCTCTTGCACGCGCTGGCGGATGGCGTCGGCACTGAAGTCCGGCGAAGCGGCGAATTGCTCATAGTTTGAGGAGCGGCGATGGACGACGCGGCCATTTTGGTAGACCGCGGTGTCGATAATCAGATGGCTCGGCCCTCGGTCCTCGGTCTGGACGTGAAACACCTGTTCGCCGACGCGCACGTCTGTATTAAATCCGGAGCTCATCGACCGATGATTGCCTCCCGAACCTTGCGCCCGAATCGACTAATCTCAGAATCGGCAGTGGGGCAGTTTGAATTTTCTTGATCGTGACACAAGGGGTCAAAATTCAAGCTGACCCACTGCCTAAAAATCTAAGGAGTTCAATTGACCGATGTACGTCCGAACGTTATTATAACAACGCATCGAACATGAACAGCAACTACCTCGATAATTATGGGCCGCTTTTGCTGATGTTTATACTAGCGGGCGGGCTTGCGGGTGTGCTGATTACGGCGTCAACTTTAGTAGGTAGGCACAAGCGCACACGCGAAAAAGATCAGCCCTACGAGTGCGGTGTGCGTCCGACGGGCGACGCCCGTGAACCCTTTTCCGTGCATTTTTACATGGTTGGTCTCATCTTTCTTTTGTTCGACATTGAGGCCATTTTTCTCTACCCTTGGGCGCTCGTCTATCATGAGCTGAAGGTGTTCGGCTTCGTGGAGATGGTGCTCTACATTTTGATACTGCTGGTGGGTTACATTTTCCTCTGGAAGAAGGGCGCGCTCGACTGGCAGTGAAGCCCCTCCGGAATCGGATGAAGCGTGGAACCCCAGGAAAATAATAAGAATGCGGCTGTAGCCAAGCTTCGAGAGTGGGACGCTCAGGTCGTCACCGAAGTTCTTGAATTCAGAGGTGAAACGACCGTTGTAGTGCCCAAGCAGCACCTGCAAAGAGCCGCCGATTACCTTCGATCCGAACCTTCCCTCGGATTTTCCTTCCTATCAGATATAACGGTTCTCGACCGCTTTCCCCTGGAGCCGCGCTTCGAGGTGAACTACCACCTCTTGTCGCCCGAGCGAAAGCAGCGGCTGCGCCTGAAGGTGCGCGTGGCGGGAACGGACGCGGTAGTACCGACCGTGACGGGCATCTGGCCAACCGCCAACTGGCACGAACGCGAGAATTTTGACATGTTTGGCATTCGCTTTGACGGTCATCCCAATTTGACGCGAATCTTGATGCCCGACGAATGGGAGGGCTATCCGCTCCGAAAGGATTATCCCGTCGAGGGATATCGATGAGCATGCAAGGGAGCGCCAACCGATGAGCTCGACGATTCAGACCGCCGCTGGCCCAGCACAGCCGATGGTGCTGAATATGGGGCCGCAGCACCCCTCGACTCACGGAGTTCTGCGCGTAATCCTCGAGCTCGATGGCGAAATCGTTCTCAAGGCTCAACCGGTGATCGGTTACCTCCACACCGGTATCGAGAAATCCTGCGAATCGAAGACGTATTCGCAGGCTATTACTCTCACCGATCGCATCGATTATCTCGCGCCGCTCTCGAATAACCTCTGCTACTGCCTTGCCGCCGAGAAGCTTATTGGCCTCGAAGTTCCCAAGCGCGCTCAATACATCCGCGTGTTGCTCACCGAACTCACGCGCATTGCTTCGCACCTCGTTTGGCTGGGGACGCACGCGATCGATCTCGGCGCTATGTCGGTATTTCTCTACAGCTTCCGCGAGCGCGAAGAGATCATGAAGATTTTCGAATATGTCTCGGGCCAGCGGATGATGACGAGCTATTTCCGCATCGGCGGCCTCGCGCTTGAACCGCCGCCGGGCTGGCTGGATCGCGTGCGTCGCGTGATTGATGCTATGCCGGGCCACGTGGATGAGTACGAAGACCTGCTGACGAAAAATCGCATTTGGATGGGGAGGACGCAGGGCGTCGGTATCCTTAGTGCCGCCGATGTGATCGCCATGGGCGCCTCGGGCCCAATGATGCGCGGCAGCGGAATCAATTACGACACGCGCAAAGCCTTCCCCTATTCAAGCTACGACGAGTTCGACTTCAACATCCCGGTGCAAACTGCCGGTGATTGCTACGCGCGATATCAAGTGCGGGTCGCCGAGATTCGCGAGAGCATCAAGATCGTCCGCCAGGCGATGGAAAAGGTTCCTCCACAGGGACCATTTCGAGCGGAAGCGCCGGGCATCATTCCTCCCTCGCGCGAGGAGATGAAAACCTCGATTGAAGGCTTGATCTATCATTTCAAGATTTTCACGGAAGGTTTCGCTCCCCCGCCCGGAGAGGTATATCAAGCGATTGAATCACCGCGCGGCGAATTGGGCGTTTTCATGGCGAGCGACGGTTCAGCCAAGCCATATCGCGTGAAGTTTCGCACGCCATCGTTTGTGAATCTGCAGTCCTTGCCGAAACTTTGCGAGGGCCGTTTGATTGCCGATGTGGTTGCCTGCATCGGAACCACGGATATCGTGTTGGGGGAAGTGGACCGCTAAATTACGCGGAACAAAAACGGAATTATGGAACTGCCGCCGCCGCTCGAAGCAAAATTCAACGATCTCCTCGGCCGCTACCCGGTCAAGCGCTCCGCTTTGATTCCCATGATGTTGTATGCGCAGGATCAGTTCGGGTCGTTGGGCGACGAGATTCTCGAGGAAATTGCCAAGCGCCTGGATCTGAACATGATTCAGGTGACGGAAACTCTTGCCTACTACTCGATGCTTCGACGCAAGCCTGCCGGGCGGTATCACATCCAGGTCTGCACAAACATCTCCTGTATGCTTCGCGGCGGCAACGAGCTTTATCAGCACGTGCAGAGGCGTCTCGGCATCGGGAACAAAGAAGTCTCGCCGACCGGCACATTTTCGCTGGAAGAAGTCGAATGCATGGGAGCCTGCACCGGCGCGCCGGCTCTGCAAGTGAACTACGATTTTCACGAGAATCTGACGCCGGAGAAAGTGGACATCCTGCTCGAACAGCTGCAGGACGGGAAGAAGCCGAAACCCGAGCCCGTCACATCCGGTTCGCAGCACGACCGTTTGCCGGCCGAAGTACCGGTAATCAGCCGTCGATTCGGAATAGCCAATTCCCACAAGATCGACGTTTATCTGCAGACGGAGGGTTATCAAGCTCTCGAAAAAGCCCTCAAGCAGATGACGCCGGACCAGATCGTCGACGAAGTGAAGAAATCGAATCTCCGCGGCCGCGGCGGCGCGGGATTCCCCACAGGCATGAAGTGGAGTTTCGTTCCCAAGGACACCAATAAGCCGAAATACATCCTCGCGAACTGCGACGAAAGCGAACCTGGCACCTGCAAAGATCGCCCTCTGATGGAGATGGACCCGCACCAGCTGATCGAGGGCATGGTGATCGCGGGCAAAGCCGTGGGCGCGCACGTCGGTTACGCGTACATACGCGGTGAATATCGCTACATCATCGACATCATGGATGCAGCTATCTCCGAGGCTTACGCCAAGGGGTACCTCGGCAAAAATATTCTCGGCAGCGGATTCGATTTCGATTTGGTCACGCACACCGGCGCTGGGGCCTACGAGTGCGGCGAAGAGTCAGCCCTGATGGAATCGCTCGAGGGGAAGCGCGGCTACCCGCGCATTCGGCCGCCCTTTCCGGCGGTCGTTGGTCTCTACGGCTGTCCAACTGTGATCAACAATGCCGAGAGCCTCAGTACAATCCCCGCAATCATCCGCCAGGGCGGAGAGTGGTATGCGAACCTCGGCACGCCGAAGAACGGCGGAACGCGACTCTATTCGATTTCAGGACACGTCAACCGCCCGGGCATTTACGAATTGCCCCTCGGATTTCCGCTGCGGCGTCTGATCGAAGAAGTGGCCGGTGGCATCGCAGGTGGCAAGAAGCTAAAAGCCGTGATTCCGGGCGGAAGCTCCTGCCCGCTGCTCTCCGCCGATGAAATCGACATCCCTATGGACTACGATTCCGTCGCCAAGGCCGGCTCGATGCTCGGCTCGGGCGGCACAGTCATCATGGACGAAGATACCTGCATGGTCGACATGGCACGCCGCATCATGCATTTCTATGCGCACGAATCGTGCGGTTGGTGCATTCCTTGCCGCGAAGGCACAGCTTGGCTGCGAAAGATGCTTGATCGCTTCCATGAAGGCGGCGGGCGCGAGGAAGACATTCCGCTGATAGACGAACTGTCGAAGAACATGCTAGGGCGCACATTCTGTCCACTGGGAGACGCTGCGGCGTTGCCCACGATCAGCATCGTCAAGAAGTGGCGGAACGAATTCGAAGAGCACCTCCAGGGAAAATGCAGCCATCGTCCCGCCGAGGTGATTGCCGCAGCCCTATAGACATCCTATGGCCGACCAAAAACAGATCGCGTTTTCGATCAATGGGCAGCAGGTCACCACGGTTGCCGGTACCTTGGTCATTGAAGCGGCCAAGAAGCAGGGAATTGAGGTGCCGTCCTTCTGCTACTATCCGGGCTTCTCGCTCCAGGCGGCCTGCCGCATGTGCCTGGTGGAAGTTGAGAAGATGCCCAAGCTTCAAACCGCCTGCACGTTGGTGGCGACGGACGGCATGGTCGTCAAAACCGATACGCCCACGGTGCACAAAGCGCGTAAAGACATGATCGAATTCCTGCTCTCAAATCATCCGCTCGATTGCCCGGTTTGCGACAAAGGCGGCGAGTGCGAGTTGCAGGATATGACGTTCCGATATGGCCTTGACAAAACCCGCTTCGTCGAGGAAAAGCTCCACTATCCCGAAGAAAAGTGGTCCCCGCTGGTCTATTACGACGCGCCACGCTGCATTCTGTGCTTCCGCTGTGTGCGTGTTTGCGACGAAGGCATGGACGTGAAAGCGCTCGGCGTCGGCTCGCGCGGCGTGCACTCCGTCATTCTCCCGAATGAGCCTGGCGAACTCGCTTGTGAAGAATGCGGCATGTGCATCGACATTTGTCCGGTCGGCGCGCTCACCAGCGGCACCTACCGCTATCAGACGCGCCCCTGGGAAATGACCTATGTGGGCAACCCTTGCACGCACTGCTCAAACGGCTGCAAGACCACGCTCAGCGTGCGCAACAACGAAATCATGCGGGCCAATAACCGCGACCATTCCGGCATCAATGGCGAGTTCCTTTGTGCCAAGGGACGCTTCGCGTTTGATTTTACGACGAACGCCGAGCGCGTCCGCCAGCCGCTCGTCCGCCGCAACGGGAAGCTGGAACCTGTCAGTTGGGAAGACGCCCTTGAGGAAGTCGCGCGCCGACTGAAGCAGGCCCATCAGACGCATGGCGCTTCCGCCATCGGCGTGATTGGCTCGAATCACACCACCAATGAAGAAAATTATCTCCTCAATCGCTTCGCGCGAATAACGCTCGGCACAAACAATATCGACCATCACCGCACCGCAGACTACGCCGGCCTCGCGGCTGCGCTCGGACCGCGCGCGAAGGATTCGCTCGCGACCATGGCGGATGTCTACAACGCTGACGCAGTCCTTTTGATCGGCAACGACGTGACCAATCAGAATCCGCTGGTCGCCTGGCAGATT
>JASHRI010000429.1 GCA_030037435.1 Candidatus Acidiferrales bacterium
TGTAAGCCTTCGAGGGAGATCTGGAATCGATCGGCCGCGGCATAGAAACCGCCCCGGTGTAGAAAGCGGAGTCCGACGGTGTATTGATCTAGTGATGCACCGAGCTTGTTACCGTCCTTTGAGAAATCCCCGAGCGTCTGGATGCCGTTATCGGTAAGCACGGCGAGTGCGGTGGGGTGGGCAAGGTCGCCTCCTTCGGTCCGAAGGAATTTATCGACCTGGTCGCGATCGAAAGCGACGGTGTGGTAATCGGCGTTCACCGCGTCGATAACCACGAGCACTTCGATCGGCGCCTGACTTCCATCGACAGCCTTAAATGAGGTGATTGTCTGTGGGGTCTTGTTATCGAGAATCGTGAAGTCCTGTTGCTGAAGATCGCCCACCGGCGGGCCGTTTTTCCGCGCCACGACAACATCAAGGTCGATGCCGCTGTTGCCAGATTGCGCGGGAGGAGCGGACTGCTGGGCAGAGGCTGCGGACGCTACAAATAGAACAACGAGAAAAAGAAGAAGGCGACGTACGTTCATGGGCACATCCCTCCTTGTGTCGAAGTCCAAGTCGTCAAGTAAGCCGGGGCGCGTTACCCAGAGATCATTACAGCTTCACTACTTTGACGCCAGTCACGGCAGATAGGGTTACAATGGGAAGAGCGGGTGTTGCGGATCACATCGTGTTTTCCGAAGTTTCCAGAGCCCGTCGCTTGGCGCATGGCCCATGCCCGCCCGAATTGAGTTCCGTCGCGACCCCGATGCCCGGTTCCCTGGTGTGGGCCGAAGAGCGAATGTCCGGTTGGTCCTCGCGGCGGCTATAATGTCGCGGATATGGATCCCGTAAGAGAGATCATAATCGGCAACAAGGGTGCCGATTACGTTTCGATTAAACCTCGCAACCGCTTCTCCGACGGGTGCAGCGCTGACATCGAACTTCGTTGCGATGGATGGTCGGGGGGAGTACGGGGGTGGTTTTTCGAAGGGGAGTTGGCTCGCTTCGCCGATGAGGTTCGTAGATTACATCGTGATTTGGTTGGTAAGGCTAAACTGGAACCAAGCGAACCAAACATAGCGGTAACGCTCACCGGAGATGGCAAGGGGCACGTTAGAGTTGAGGGCGAGGCCCGGAACCGCTTCGAGACCAGCACCATATTGAAGTTCGAGTTCAGCATAGACCAGACATACCTGCAAGGAATTGCGGACGCACTGAATGCAGCAGATCCAGCCTGACCTCGCCTCGATTTCTGGCGCAAGCCTGTCGACCGGCTCGGTCCCGCGCCTTTCAGCGAAATGCAGGAATTTGAGCGTCCGGTTGCGTGCTTTCTGCGTTACGCTATCCGGCTCGGTGACACGTATATATTTGAAGGAGGTTTGAACCTGCTACGAGCATGATTATCGACTCTCATCAGCATTTTGTTCGTCTCGCCAAACACCCGGAGGTCGAGGGCTTTCGCCAGGCGCAACTTGCCGGGAAAAATCCCGACAGTCTGCCCAACATTTCGGATGCCGATGTGAAAAAGAGCCTGGAGCAAGTCGTCAGCTTGATGGATTCTCGCGCCATCGATGTTGCCTTCGCTTCTCCGCGCGCGAAAGCGATGGCGACACATGAAGGTTCCGTGGAGCAGAACGCCGTCTGGGCCGACCTCAACAATGGCCTCATATCCCGCGCTTGCAAATTGACCCCTGGGCGCTTTGCGCCGGTCGGGATGCTCGGGCAACATCCGTCGTCGCCGTCCGCGCAAGTGGCAAAACAGATCGAACGCTGGACTAACGACGGCTTCGTCGCATTCAATTTCGATCCCGATGGCACCGGAGGCCGCTGGCTAAATCAGCCCTTCACCGGGAAGCACAATTATCCGGTGTTCGAAGCGGCGCAGGCCATGGATGTTCCGCTTGTGCTGCACGGCAGCGAATCGATCAATAAAAATTTCCCGCATACCGCCGTTCAATATCTGGTCGCGGACATCACAGGATTCGTGCAACTGATGATGGCTAAGGAGCTATTCAGGGACTTCCCGCGTCTGCGCTTTCTGATCCCGCATGGGGGCGGGGCGTTGCCCTGCCAGATCGGGCGCTGGCGGGCGATCGCGAAATACAGCAGCTGGAGCAGTCCTGACGAGATCCTCGGCAACGGAAATGTTTTCGTCGACACCTGCATATATAACGACCTGAACATGCAGATGCTGTTCGACGCGGTGCCGCTCGACAACATCTTATTTGGCTCGGAATGTGACGGTGCATTCCCCGGCGTGATCAACGAGGAAACCAAAGATCACTACGACAATACGCGCCGCTATGTGGACGATTCGAAGCTCGGCGCGGCCGATAAGGACCGGGTCTACTCAGCGAATGCGCGGCGGGTGTATCCGCGCGCCAGCCGCTGGATTAAATCGTAGCGGCGTAGTGCGGAACCCAAATGCGCGCTAGTGCGCGAGCGGATTCGGGCGAATCTGGAAGTGGACGACCTTGGGATACGTCCCTTTGCCGGTTTCGCTGTGAAACGGCGCGCGGGTGCCCCAAGTGGTCCAGACGCCCCTTCCCTTCCAGCCTGCACTGGGATCGTCGATCCGCCCGTCCATGCCCTTCGCGAAAAAGCCCATCGGATAAGGCACGCGCATAATCACCCACTTGCCGTTGTCGAGCGCAATGAGCGAGTCAGACGAATTGCCGGTGACGATGGGCGTATTGCGGCCGAGGCCGAGAGTGTTGAAACGGTCGACCCAATCGTA
>JASHRI010000430.1 GCA_030037435.1 Candidatus Acidiferrales bacterium
CCCGCTGTTACTTTGGGCGCGGCGCTGGCCGCGATTCTGACGCGCATGGTTCGCACCGCGGTGATTGAGGAACTTTCGAGCGACTACGTTCGCACCGCGCGCGCCAAGGGACTGGCGGAGCCAGCCGTCCTATTTCGACATGCCTTTCGCAACGCGCTGATTCCTATTCTTACGATTCTTGGCTTACAGTTCGGGACACTTCTGGCGGGGACTGTGGTGACCGAGACGATCTTTTCCTGGCCGGGGATCGGGCATCTGGCCGTCCAGGCGATTTATGCGCGCGACTACCCGCTCCTGCAGGGATGCATCCTGCTGATTGCGGTCTGCTATGTTGCGGTGAATCTGCTGACCGATTTGATTTACGCGGTCGTCGACCCGCGAGTGAGCTTCGAATGAAGGCCCTGCGAGAGTTTCTGAGCCAGAGCGGGCCGGGCCGCTGGGGAATTGGGCTGAGCGTGTTCCTGATTCTTCTCGCTATTTTCGCGCCCTGGATCGCGCCCCACGATCCCAACGCGCAAGACCTTGCCGCGCGCCTCGTCGGCCCAAGCGCCGCGCATTGGATGGGCACCGACGAGCTTGGCCGCGACATTCTCTCTCGCGTAATTTACGGGGCCCGAGTTTCGATGACCGTCAGCGTCACCGTAGTCTTTGGCGGCGGGATTATCGGCCTGGCCATCGGCGCGATCGCGGGTTATTGCGGCGGTTGGTTCGACCGGCTGCTGAACATCGTCCTGATCAACGCTTTTCTTTCATTTCCCGGCATTTTGCTGGCTATCGCGTTTGCGGCGTTCCTCGGTCCTGGCATCGGCAATGTGATTTTCGCGCTCATCATCACGGGGTGGGCCGGCTACGCGCGGCTTGCGCGCGCGCAAGTGCTGCAAGCGAAGGAAATGGAGTATGTTCTCGCGGCGCGCTCGCTTGGAGCCTCGCCCGTGCGCATTCTGATCAGGCATCTTCTGCCGAATATTCTTCAGCCGGTGCTGGTGCAAGCCACGATCGCCATGGCCGGCGCGATCCTCGCCGAATCGACGCTCAGCTTTCTCGGCGTTGGCGTCCTTTCGCCCATGTCGAGCTGGGGCGCCATGCTGAACGACGCGCAAAGCCATCTGTTCGATGCGCCGCACATGGTGGTTTTCCCCGCGCTTGCCGTCATGGCCGCTGTCCTCGCCTTCAATTTGCTCGGTGATGCCCTGCGCGACTGGATGGACCCGCGCATGCGGTCCTATTTGATTGTTACTTCTCTAGCTCGCTGATTGCCGTCGGAAGGAAAGACGCCTTGTCCGGTTAGCGCTGCTGGCTCAGGCGGAGCGGAGAGATTCCCATTTCTCCATATCTGCCCGCGGCCTGATACTTTCCCGCAATTCGAAGGTGCTCAATGCGCGGATAATTCGATGGGCGCTGCGGCCTGCGTCCCAAGGCCGCGACAGCGACTCCGAGACCGGCAGAAAAGGCGACGGGCTGCCCTGGATTGCCATTGTCATCTTTGGCGTTGGCACAAGATGGGTCGGGGCACCAGATAAGACTGACATCCGACCTTGAGGCGTTTTGATTTTCGGGATCTCCAGCTGCCAGCGGGAAACCGGTTGCCGCTACGAAATCAAATGCACGCGGTCTATTGAGGTCCCGTGAGCTGGCGCTTGATATCCTCGAAGTCGGCTCGGTCCCAGCGTTCGGCCATCTTGCCATCAACAAATCGGCCGCGGGCACGGACGTCGATGTGAATCTTCCGCCCCGTAGCGGGTACACCCATGAACTCTTCTCCCGTGTGGGTTGCGCTGATTTCCAGATCTGCTTCCACGATGTCGTCTCCCTCGAAGCGTACAGCAGCGACATAAATATGTTCATCGGGAATGGCGGCATTCACCTGTCGCCGGAAAATCTTAAACCCGTCCCGTCCGCGCGGGTATCCGATCGCTTCCAGTTCATGAAAGCGGGCATCTGGGGTCACAACTCCATCGATGCCAGCTGGGTCTGGCGCGATAATGGTTTCCGTGAAGCGCAGGAAGTGGCTGAGGAGTTGAGACTTTGGGGTATCGGCTTCCAGAATAACTCTGACTGCCGGGCTCATCTCAATCCGCGACGGTGCAGAAATGGCTGACATGTCCGTACCTCCTCCGACGCTCTAAATCAAGCTGTCTACTGTTCTAGCGGCTGACCTGGACGCTGGTTCCTCCGGCGCCAGGGCCGCTAATGCGGGCGCCTTCACCGTTGGAGACAACCTTTACCCAGAGCGCGTCCTTGCCCTTGTAGTACGAGGTGGCACTGGCGTTGCGCAGCGCATCCAGGCTGTCCTGCGGCGTGCCCGAGGCTGCAGTGGCGAATCCCGGGAGCTCGAAGATCACCCACGAGCCGCTATCCAGTTCGGTGAGGCGCAGTGTCACGGACGGCCTTTCGGTGGTCACCTTGATTTCGGTGCCGGCGCGTATGTTGGTTTCACCGGTTAGGGTGACCTCCTTGCCATTGCGGCTGAGAATGACTGGCGGCTGAGGAGGCCCCCCGGGACCACCACGGCCTGCCGCGGGGCTAGGATAGGCACCTGGGCCAGGACGGGTGGCTGCGTAGGGACCGGTGGGTGCAGTTGTGGCAGGACCTGCGCCAGGGGCGCGGCCGATACCGGCGAAACCAGCGAAACCGGGGAGTCGGGCGCCGCCGTCGGGGTCGCCAACACCCAAGCGTCCGACATCGCCCTTACACACGGCGGCATTCCATGTCGGCCGGATCTCGCAGGAGCCGTCGATGGCGATTCCGTCATTTTCGTCATTGATGAGAATGTAGGAGTCCGGGACGCCGCTGACCGAGCCGTCCACGTCGTGGAACACTGCGGTCTTGTAGCTCCCATTGCCGTAATAATCGTTGCTCCACTTATGCTCCATCGGTGGGAAATACACCGGCTTGGCGTTGATGAATTTGGCACGCTGTACGGTGTTGTTGGAGCTCATTCCGAAGCTGGTGTAGAGCAGGTAAGAGATCGCTCCCGTCTTGCGGGTGGCGTTGTCCTGGAAATTCACGAAAGTGTCATTGTCCAGTTCATGACGGTAATCGTAGAACTCGTAGCCGCGGATCGGGAAATCCGCGACTTCGGGCTCCGGCAAGCTGCGGCCGTAAGCCATTTCCGCCGGCGTCTCGGGGTTGCCGATGTTTTCGGTTTCGCCCACGAACAGCGAGTCGACCACCCGTGACGTAAAGTCGGAACGACCGAAGTTGCCGGACGCATGCGTGTAGCCGATGGCGTTGTCGGCCAGCTTCAAGTTCTTGAACAGGTCCATCTCACCGCGGGTCCACATTCCGACATTCCGATTCTTGTAAGCGGTGAAATCCTCGATGACCGTCTCCACGATGGGGCTGTTCGCGTCAGCCGGATTGGCAAGGGCGATATGGCCGCCGGTCCTGAAATGGCCATCGGGCTGAGGGCCGCGGTCGAACATGAAACCGTCAAAGTTCGAATGGGCGGTGTTGCCCTTGAACTCGCGCACCCGCATTCGACGTGGCCAGATTGCCTTGCTGCTCTCCGCGTTTGCGAAAGCGCCCGTTGGATGTAGCGGCAAGGCGAACCAGAAACCCGTCGCCTCGGACCCTGCGGCCACGTTGTCCCGGTAAATATTATCCGGGTTGGTGATCCAGAAAGTCGACGCTGTGTTGTCGGAAGGGATCAGGATATCCTTGGCGTTCTGGCCGTCCAGATCGAAGTTCTTGCCGCCCTCCGCTCCGAACGGACCGAGGTTTGTCGGAACACAGGGTTTGCCATCAGGATGACACTTGGTCCTCATTCCCAGGTTGTGGATGAACTGGTTGCCCGTTTCGACGCCGTCTTCCAGGAAGAAGCAGTGACCGACGGTGTTGTAGGTCACATTGTTTTCCACTCGCACGTCATTGGTGCCATGCACCGTCACGCAGCGGCTGTAGGTGTCGTGAATCGCTGAATTTTGGATGTACTGCCCTTTGCCTTCGCCGACCAGATGCCAGTGGATCGGATACCGGGCCAAATGCATGTTTTGACCCATCCGATTCAATTCGACGCCTGAGACATACATTTTCGACCCGGCCATCCCCATGATATGCCCCCCGAAGTAGGAGCTATCTGCGTCTTTCGAAGCCTGGATAAGAATGTTTCGCGTCAGCATGCCGACTTCACCACGCTCATCGACGCCGAACGTGATTTTGCCGAAATGCATGTACTTTAGGGGCCGATCAAGCGTGATAGTGTTGCCAGCAATGGCGGCGATGGTTCGCTTCTCCGCCTGCGTGGAATCGAAGTCGGTCGACGCAAGGACGATCACGTCCCCTTTTCGCCAGCCACTGGCATTCAATACTTTGATCCTGGCGCTACCGGCCTTGGCCGTTCCAGCGAGTTTGGTCCAGGAATTCGTCCGGTCACCATGCAGGTTCAGGGTTCCGCCCTCGACTACGATCCCGCGGTCGTTACCAGGGACATTGTCGGTGAGGGTGATGGTCGCCTTGCGCGTGTGGGGTTTGGCTTCGGTGCCGATTTCCAGTTCGCCGTGCACCACGATCGACTCGGTGGTCAGCTCGATGTCAGCTTTGTCCGAGAAGCTGAGTTTGCCATCGATTCGCAAGGCGCCCAGCGACGGCGGACTGACGTCAAGGAGCACATCCTTGCCTCTTTCAATGGTGACCGTGTCCCCTGCGCTGGGCACCTTCTGGTCTGGCCAGGTGGCAGGATTAGACCAGAGCTCCTGCTTGACGGCGTGCGATCCTTGTTCCTGAGCCGCCGGAACGACCTCGAATGCGCTGACGAGGAGGAATGCTGGAACGAGCAACGCAAAAAGGAACGAGCGATATTGTCTTCTCATGTCATCAATCCCTCGTATTCAAAGGTGCCCCTGCATCTTCGCGGCGCGCGGATCTTCGTGCGATTACGCTCTCCCCGGGGCTCATGAGGCTGCATTATAGCTCTTCTGTCTACTACTGAGCCAAGGCCTCTTTGGGTCGATATACCCTGTTGGCGCCTTAATGCAAGTGGATTATTTCTTGTGGCACGATTAGTGACGAAGTTCGCATTACATATCGATGATCGTGCGCGGAGCAAGGTGTAGGTTGAATCTGTTTCTCCATAAAGATCAGCAGGTCGACGTTTAGCAGTAACGCTCGGTAATTCGGATACCCGGACATGTCCTTTCCCAATACTCCACCTGAGCTGGCACCGTTAATCGGGAGCTAGCCAAGCCGAATGACGCAAGGGGGGCACAGCCAATGCCCAGCGTTCGCCAACCGGCGACTTTCCTAATGCTATGCTTCGGCCTTCCTCATCAGGCGATGGCGGCTTTCGGCGCGGAAAGCCCCACACGCCGCAAAAGGTTTTGGAAACGTGGATTTTCTCGCAGGCCGTCCATGCTCGGATCTAAATGAAGATAGATAAGCCAGTGGGAGTGTTCTTCGTAGGCTTTTTCCAGGCAGTCAATTGCGCGATCTTTTTCTCCCAAGCCAATATGGATTCCAGCGAAGAAGTACGGTGCCACATATCTGTGCGTTGCTAGCTCCGTCAAATCTTCCAGCATCTCAGATGCTTCCTTGGTCCTACCAGCCACGCCGTAAGTGTGCGCCAAGGCTGCGCGCATCAAAGGGCTGCCGCCCGACAAGTTCACCGCCTTCTCACCCTCGGTGGTGGCCTTTTCGTAGTTACCCTTTATCCTGTGCAAGAGGCCGAGGGCCCAATGCGTCACAGGGTAGTTCGGATCCAACTCGACGGTCCGCTTCAGTTGCTCGATGGCTTCGTCGTATTGGCGTCCATGGTAGCAGGCCCACCCGACCGCGACATTGATAATCAGCGACAACGGATCAAGTTCCTGGCCATTCTTTATCCTGGCCATAACTTCCGCGTGTCTCCCCATGGTCATTACAAACTCGGCATACCAGTGATTGGCAGTCGGGTAGGTGGGACCTAGTTCGAGACTGCGCTTGAATTCTGTCTCAGCCTCTTCCCACTTCCAATCGTGCAACCACAACAACGCCGCCAGAGCTGTGTGACCTTCCACAAGATCTGGGTCCAGTCGCAGGGCAGCCATCGCCGCCGCTTTACCTTGAGGGAATACTTCCTTCGGCGGTAGGTAGCTGTTCCATCCCAAAAGCACGTAGGAATCCGCCAAACCAGCATAAGCAAGGGCGTAACTGGAGTCTTTCTCGAGTGCCTGCTGAAAGTATTCAATCGCCTTGTAGAACCCTTCTTCGGTCCACCTGTTCCAGTGATGACGGCCCTTCAGGTAAAGCCGATACGCCTCGGCATCCTCCGTGTGGTGTTGCGTCAGTCGCTTCTTTTCAGCCCGGGTCAATTGCAACCGCAATGCTCCCGATATCTCGTTCGAAATTTCGTCTTGCACCACGAAGATGTCGTCGGGCTTGCGATTGTATTGCGCGCTCCATAGTTGAGAACCTGTGGCGACGTCAACTAATTCCGTCCCAATGCGCAGAGAGCTGCCGACGTGCAGTAATCTTCCTGTGAGCACAGCGCGAACATTCAGCTCGCGGCCGACGCCTTGAGGATCAATTTCCCGGCCCTTATACCGAAATACGGTGCTCCGTGCCATTACGCGCAGCTTCGGGACCGTCGCCAGACTATTTATCAGGCTCCCGGTGATGCCGTCACTTAGATACTCGTCCTCGTGCTCACCACTAGTATTTTCGAACGGCAAAACTGCAAGAGAGTCGATGATTCGGGCGATTCGCTTCGGACGGGGAGCAGCTGCTTGCGCAGACGAGGTCCGTGCCCTCCGCTTGCCGCTTGAGGACAGGAGACTTCTGGGTGGTGGCACCGCCGATTCCGTTCCTACTTTCCCAGTTCTCCAGCCCGAATCGGAATCTCGCCTTAGCCTTCGCAGTTCCACTCCCATATCGGCTGCGCTCTGATAACGCAGGTTGCGGTCCTTCTCCAGCACTCTGCGAATCACGTCTTGCAGGGCCGGCGTCACGTTGGGATTCAGTTGTGCGGGAGCTACCGGATTGCGGTTGAGGATGGCTTCCATCACGACGCCCGAACTGGCGCCTTGAAACGGCAGCTTCCCCGTCGCCATCTCGTATAAAACGACACCGAAAGAGAACAGATCCGTCCGGCCATCCAACTCCTCGGCCCGCACTTGCTCCGGGGACATGTACGCCACCGTACCCATAGCCGTCCCCGGGCTGGTGAGATGTTCTTCCGCTCCATAGGACAGAGTTTGCGTCGCCTGCGACGCCATCTGGTTTGCGAGGCCTTCCGGACGCATGCTTTTGGCCAGTCCGAAGTCTAGAACTTTGACGCGACCCCGCCGGGTGACGAAGATATTGGCGGGTTTGATGTCACGATGAATGATGCCTTCGCTGTGCGCGGCATCGAGCGCATCGGAGACCTCGATGGCGATCGAATTAATACGCTCCATATCCAGCGTCTCCGCGGCTATCCAATATTTCAGAGTTACGCCATCCAGATACTCCATCGCGATAAACGGACGGCCTTCGTGGATCCCAATTTCGTAGATGGTGCAGATATTCGGGTGATTCAGCGCGGATGCTCGTCGCGCTTCGCGACGAAAACGTTCCAGGGCCAGGGGGTCTTGGGCTGCGTTCTCCGGCAGGAGCTTTAGAGCGACATGCCGGCCGAGTTCGTTGTCTTCTGCTTTGTACACCACACCCATGCCGCCGCTTCCCAGTTCCTCCATCACGCGGAAGCGCGAGATGATTTGCCCAGTAGCAAGGGGATTTTGAGTCACGCCACAGGCTGCTACGACGTCACCGCATTGGGTATTGGCAAAAATGCCAGTTGGGCCAGATAATTCATGTAGGCTCAAGCCACTTCATGCTTGGGCAAGGAGCGCCCCACCGATGCGGCCCGGTGGTTCCGGCCTCAAACACGGGGCTCGACAGACCGACTCCCGATAAGTCAGCTAGCCGGACAAGTTCAAACCGGAAGCCACTTGTGTGGTTGCGCGTTACTTCGGCTGGATCGTCTGCGTCGCAATGAAATAGCGGGCCAAGCGTTGAAGGAAGGTTGCGTTCCCCATCATTGATAATACCCGACGGCGCAGCCGAGATCTCCGACCCGGGTTACGAAAGCTACCTTCGGTACGAGATGATGTTCCGAGCCCGGCTTTGGGAACATGTAGCTGACATCGGCTATCTCACGCTCGGACTTCTGGACCGCCTTGTAGAGTTCCAGACCAAACGGTTTACCGGTGGCGTCCTTCAGATCCATCACGTTCTGGCCAACTAATTTAGGTTGATTGATATCGGCAAGGATCGTGCCGTCACCGACATTGAAACAGTATGGATATAGGTCTTCGTCGAGAAATCCGCCTTCTCCCGTGCTGAACATGGCCACCGCTTTGGCCTTGTCCGCCTGCAATGCCGCAACCGCCTTGGTGAGCATCGCCATAGCCTGCTCCGGCGTCCCCGTCTGCCGCGGTTTCATAACCTCTTTGTAAACTTGCGCTATTGCATCCGGGCCGATGCTGACCTCGCCGCGAAACGGATAGTCGAGCTCGGCGATGAGGAAAATAACCAAACCAAGAATGGACGCAAGCGCAGCGCCCAGGATCATGTGAACATGGGCCGTCATTTGCTGCATCCAGATCAGAACTATGTTTATCGCAGCGCCAGCAGCGACCACCCACCAAAGGACGGCTGGCAGCCCGGTGGTGACATTGGAAAGCCGTTCGTTGCTGAGCTCATTTGTGTGAACGCTCTGCCGTAGAGCATCCTCATAGATGATCTGTTCTCTTTCGTTGCTGGGCTCGAAGTCCATCAAAGTTCTGATGAGCAAGCCGGAGCGCACGGCTTCGCCCTTCGGCACGATACCCTGGCGCTGCTGCGCCCAGCCTTCCTCGATCGTGTAGCGGGTGTATTCGCGCAGGCGCTGCTGCAATTGACCACGGCTCGGCTCCGGCAGACTGCTGATTTCGCGATAGAGCGCGGCCAGGCTGGAAGCCTCATTGGTGACGATGTTGCCGACATTCGCATAATTCTGGTAGGTCGCGACCGCGACGAGGCCGAGCAGGAGGCCGAAGAGCACGAAGTAGCTCGACAGCGCAAGGCCAACCATTTCATTCGCGCCCGTCACGTGCGTCAGAAAAATGCCTATCCAGGTGAACACGACAAACGTGGCGCAGAAAAGCAAACCGATGAGCCAACTCGGATAATCGTAGATCCAATACATCATGCTGGCCTCCTTGTCTTAGTCTTACTTTGGCTTGCTATTTTGCGGCCTGGCAAATGGCTCGGACCCTTCAGAAGCCGAAGGGCAGCTCTAGCAATGCCGGTAAAGATGGAAGCGATGGAAGAGAAAACTTTGGGGCGTTCGCGTCAGGGCTGCGACTGCTAGCCCAACTCTACTGTCACTTCGGTGCCGCGGGCGATGCCGAGGGTTCGTGCCGCGCTGGCTTTGTTGACCGAGATTTCGAGATAGCCGCTCGATCCGATAATTCCCACCGCTTCGCCCGCTGCGCCTTGGGCGAACGTCGGCACCACTTTCGTGACCTGCGCGTTTCCGGCGCGAATCGTGAATTTGCCGTTTTCCACCGTCAACGCGGGCACGTCTGCCGCCGTTAGATTCGTGATCAAGTTCCCAAAGTGATCCACGCGCAGTACGATGCCTTTCACCGTGTTTCCGGTGGCCTTCGGTTTTGGAATCGCAAAGCGGACGAAATCCGTGATGGCTTCGCCAAATGCCGACGTCTGCCACGATTTGGATAGCCACGCGGCCACTGGCGCGAAAATATCGCGGCCATGAAACGTCTTGCTGACCGGCTGGCGAAAATAGTGGTCGGAGATGATGTCCCACACGTAGAGCGCTTCCGACTGGTCGTATACCGACGAAAACACGCCGTTATCTGGGCCCACCAGATACTGCTGGTCGCTGGCCACCAGGACCGGCCGCCTGGTGGTGCCCACCCCCGGATCGACCACCACCACGTGGATCGTCTTTGGCGGAAAATATTTGAATGCCTGTCCGATGGTCAGTGCGCCGTCGAGAATGTCATGCGGCAGCACTCCGTGCGTGATGTCCACGATCGTAACGTCAGGATTGATGCTGAGGATTACGCCCTTCATGACGCCGACCAGATGATCGCCGGTGCCGTAGTCCGTGGTGAGGGTGATGATCGGGCGGGCCAAGGTTTGCTCCTGTCGGGCGCTGGAAAAATCCGTGCAACTGCGTCACACCGACTGTAACGGACGCCCGGTCGCCGGTCAAAGCTATCCCGCCGCAGTTGGCGCGATTGAGTAACGCTGGCAGCCGACCTCAGGGGCTAAAGCCCCGAATTCTGGGTTGGGATCGGCACGGCTGAAGCCGTGCCGGGGCGTACAGGAATTTATGAGAGCGCTAGATCGCTTCTAGTGCGCCGGCAACTACTCTGCGACCAAATTAATCTGGCCGATTCCGCCGTGAACGGTCATGTCCATCTCTGGCGCACCGGACTTGCACGCTGCACTGACGTAGGCGCCATCTTGGCGCTGCATCCCGCTCGCGCTGATCGATCCGATTCCGCCGGAAGCTTCCGCCCTCACGCATTGTCCCGGCGGAATGCGAATCGAAGCCTGTCCGACACCCCCTTCGATGTCGGTCTGCATCGTCTTGTCTTGTTCGCCGGTCAAGTCCAGATCGAGTTGGCCCGCGCCCATGTGAATTTCCAGGTGACTCACGCTCATTCCGTCGAGGCGCACATCGTTATGCCCCGCGCCCAGATTCATCTTTAGATCGAGCGGCACGTTGCCGAAGCGCAGCGTCCACTCGTCGTCGCGCGTACCGCCCCAATTCGGTCCGTTGGAATTTTGCACCACGTCGAGCTGCCCGTGTCCGCCGGACACTTCATACGTCACCTTGGGCTTCTCGTAATCGGACGAATATTGGAAGTTTGCGTCGAGCAAGCGGTTTGAGCCTCCGCTTATGATCATCTCCCCGGCGGGCATGTTGACGTCTGCGCTCACCGACTTTGCGCCTTGCGGGTCCACGGATTGGGTGTCGTGCTGCGAGGGGCTCCATCCCCGACGATCCCAGTTCCATCCGCCATTCCAGCCCCATCCCCGGTACGGGCCGTGATTGTAATCGGTCCAGCGTGTGCCTTCATGCCACACCGCAAAGATGAACAGCAGCAGCAGCGCGATCCAGGCGACCCCAACACCGATGTTCGTGGGACCTTCGCCGGGATGATGGCTACTCCAGTAGCTGTCCCAGATTTTCCCGATTCCAAGGAAAATCAAAATCAGCGGCCAATATCGCAACAGCACCGGCCAGGGATTGAAATTGGGACTGAAATTCCACGCCAGAAACAGCAATCCCAGAAAGATCAGAATGATCGCACCGGCAAACCCTCCGCGCCGGTGCCGTCGAACCGGGCCGGATGGTGGTCCGACTGGCTGAACTGGCCCGCCTGTGCTTGCCATCGCTCACCTCTCCTGCCCCTAGATACGCGGGCCACCCTCGAAATGTTTCATCCGCCCCCTACTTGCAGCCGACACGGCGATGGTTGTCAATCGGCTCGCACGATTCGCGAGCGTGCCCATTTTAGGGCTGCTTGGCTGGCCGGTTTTTAGTCCATTGCGCATTCGCTACGCAGCCGTACAATGTGCCCCATGCTGGGCTCCAGCGACGAAGCTCCAGTGTCTCACCCACCGAGATGACTTCGAAATTCTCTTATGGCCTCACGATTTTCGTCGGCGCCTTTCTCCTGTTCCAGATCGAACCGCTTATCGCCAAGCGTATTCTCCCGTGGTTCGGAGGCGTCGCCGCCGTCTGGCTCGTTTGCCTTCTGTTTTTCCAGTTCGTACTCCTTCTGGGCTACGCGTACGCGCATTGGCTGACTTCGAGATTTCGCGCCGGAACTCAAGCCCGCATCCACGTCGTGGGGCTCGTCGCGAGCCTGCTGCTTTTGCCCGTCTACCCGCGCGATTCTTGGAAGCCCTCCAGCCCCGCGCATCCGGCGCTTCACATCTTGGTGCTTCTCGCCGCGACGCTCGGCTTTCCGTATCTTTTGCTCTCGTCGACCAGCCCGCTGCTGCAAAAATGGTATGCGCAGCAACACGGTGGCGCGCCGTATCGTTTCTACTCGCTCTCGAACATCGGCTCATTCCTCGCGCTACTCAGCTATCCAGTGGCCGTCGAACCCTGGTTCACCACGCGCCATCAGGCCGTCACCTGGTCCATCGTCTACGTGGGATTTGCTGCTCTCTGCGCTGTCATCGCGTTCGCCCCGCGCGGGAACTTACTGCCCACGGCATCCCAGCCGCTCGCGCCCCGTCCCGATTGGAAACTGCAAATTCTTTGGGTTGCCCTCGCGGCATGCGGCTCGGCCCTGCTCCTCAGCGTCACCAACCAGATCTGCCAGAACGTCGCCTCGGTCCCGTTTCTCTGGATTCTGCCACTCAGCCTTTACCTGCTCAGCTTTATCATTTGCTTCGCCTCGCATTCCTTGTATCCGCGCGGCCTTTTTCTTCGGCTTCTTGGCGTGGCGCTCGGCGCAATGGCTTACGCGCTCACGCCCGCCTATAGCGGCCTGCCACTGAAAATCGCTCTGTCGGTGTTTTGCGTCGGGCTTTTCGTCGCTTGCATGTTTTGCCACGGAGAACTCGCTCGTCTAAAACCTGATCCGCAGCACCTCACTGGCTTTTACCTGATGGTTGCGCTGGGTGGCACGCTCGGCGCCGTGTTCGTGGCCCTGATTGCTCCGCAAATTTTTCGCGGCTTCTATGAGTTGCAGGTGGCGATGGGCGCATGCGCCATTCTCGTCGTGGTCGTCCATGCCATTGATTCCGAAAGCCGCTACTCGTTGCGCCGCTTGCGCCCCGGCGGTCTGATTCTCGCGGGTCTCGCCATTGCGCTGTTCGTGAGCCTCGCGAACAGCGCGTACGAAGACACGGCGCAGTCGCGTTTCGCTGCGCGCAACTTTTACGGCGAGCTTCGCGTTGTGGACTCATCCGCTCCGAACGCAGGCACCGGACAAGGCTCATCCGCCGTGCCCGAATCCGATGCCTCGTTCCGCACGCTCTTCAACGGCACGATCAACCACGGCGCGCAATTTCTCTCGCTAAACTGCCGCCGCTGGCCCACCACCTATTACGGACCCGATTCCGGCATTGGCATCGCGCTCACCGCAATCGGCCGCGCCGGCCCGCTGCGCGTCGGCATCGTGGGCCTCGGCGCGGGATCAACCGCGGTCTACGGGCGCGCGGGCGATCGCTTCACCTATTACGAGATCAATCCGCTCGTGATCCAGGTCGCGCGCAGCCAGTTCACCTTTCTCGCTGATTCACCGGCGGCAATCGACATCGTCGAGGGCGACGCTCGCCTGTCGCTTGAGCGTGAACCTTCCCAAGCTTTCGACATTCTTGCTGTCGACGCCTTCAGCGGCGACTCCATCCCCGTGCATTTGCTGACGCGGCAAGCCTTCGAGCTCTATTTTCGCCAGCTCAAGCCCGATGGCGTCTTGGCCGTCCACATCTCGAATCAGTATTTGAATCTTCTGCCGGTGGTGTCGGGGAACGGCGCGAGCCTGGGCAAAGAAGCGGTGCTGGTTCAAAATTCGGCGAATCGAGAGAAGGGTATCTCCGCGGCGAAATGGATTCTGCTCGGCTCTTCCGGGAATTTCGAAGGTCGCCTTGAAATCGAATCCGCCGGCGCCATCATCGTCCCCGCCTCCAAAAAGCGGATCTGGACTGACGACTTCAGTAACCTCTTCCAAGCCCTAAAGTAACCAGCCTGCGCATGGTCTGAGCGGTGACTATCCTAATTGATGCCGAAGGATTCTATGCTGTTTAGTTGCGATGTGTGGCCGGCGGGGCTTCGTAAAGGCGAAACAGCGAGCCGCCGCCTTCGTGGAAGGTGCTGCCAACGTCTGCGGTGAACATCATCAGTGGCGCGCGGTCAGCATGCGGCACCTGGAGCACGATCCAGCCTCCGGCAGACTGGCCGGAGCGAAGCGTGGCGTGCAAGGCTGGCTGTACAGGCGCAGGGAGAACCGGCGCAGGGTAGGTGACGCCATCGGCGGACATGGCAGCAAACTGAGAAGAATTCAAAGTATAGTCGTGGTCTTCGGGAACGGCGCGAGCGGAAAACTGAAATCGGATACGCGCGAGAACGTAGTCGGAGCCTGCCTTCGGCGCTGGATTCGATGCTCCGGCATGGCGCACGAGATCGAGGGCTTTTTCGCCGCGGACGATTTCGAGGACCGTGATCTTGGCGTCATAGAGCTCGTCGCCGTCGTTGTAGTCGTCGCCAAATTCGATGATGGTCGAGAGAGGAGCGCCGACCGGCTGGGCCTGCGCGGCGAACTTATTTTGCGCAGCGCGAACGCGCGGGCACGGCGACGCGAGCAGAATCACGGCTGCGACGGCGAGTGAAGCGATCGAGGCGCGGCTCAGGTCCACTTGTCGATTGAGACGCTCGAGCGGTAGCTCATGTTAGCGACCATGTGGTAGGGATTTGTTTGGCCGCCAACGACGACCATGTGGATGAAGCTCGAGTTGCGCCAGATCGGGATGCGCGCGTCGTCCGAGATATCCGCGTTGGGATTTTGCGTGAAGCGGGTGCCAAAGAGGCTCGACTTGGCGTCTTTCACGCTGATCGTGGAATTTTTCCAAACCCAGTCGATGAGCGGCTCTTTCGTTTTGTAACCCAGCTCGACCAAGCCTTGCGCTACGAGGGGATCGCAAATCATCAAACCGCCGAAAAGTGGAGCGCAGGTGGAGAAGTTGAATGCGAAGGCCTGATCGTAGCGGGGCACGGGCTTGACCCCTAGGCCGGCGCCGCCTTGTCCCTGGCGAACGTCCATTCCGAAGAAGACGCTGACGACATTCTCTTCGGGCTTAAAACCTTTCTCGACGTGAAGCGGAGTGTAGGGGCTGTCCTTTTCGTTCTCAGGGATGATGAGGTTGCCGTAGTTCACGCTGTTGCCGAGCGTGCCCATGTAGGTCATTCCGGGCTGGCCGCAGCTGCCGAGATTTTTCGAAAGGAGCGTCCACGCGCGGCCGATGGTGGTGTTGGGCTGAGCGAACGGACCCATCGCGCCGATGCCATAATTCATGTTGAGCTTGTCGCGAATAGGACCGTTGACCACCGCAGCCGTACAAAACGAGTTCGTTGAACTCGAAAGCGACGGGAGTTCGCTGGCGGCGATCGCCAGGATGATCGGGAAATATTCAGGTGTGGCGCCGGCCATCACCGCATTGATAGCGACCTGGCGTACGTTGTACGACCACTCCGGATACGAACCTTTCGCCGCACACATCTTGCCGACCTGCTCGTCGGGCGAATGGCTGGTGCCTTTAAGCATTGCGTCCACCCGCTCCTGCGTGGGCAGGATAATCGGCATAAAGTCGGTGAGGCCATTGTCCATGAAATACTTCTGCAGGTTATCTTGCGTGTCGGAGTACATCGGCGCCCCGACGGGCGGAGTGACGGTGCCGGATCGTTGCTCGTCGGCGTTGAGCGGCTGAGTGAGCGCGTCGGTCACTTCCTTCATCAAAGGCTTGCCGGTGACGGGATCGTTGCCTTCGAGATAGGCGTACATTTCCGCGTCCGTTTTGCCCCACACAGGATGAGGAGTGAAGCAGATGCGTTCATGAGGCATGCCGCGCTGCGCCGCGTTGCTGTAAGCGAGATCCTTGAACGCGATGGTGACCATGGGAGCGGTCGGGATGCCCATCTTTTCCAGTGTTATGCAGTGACCGACGGTCGCTGGAGTGCAGGTGCTTCAATGACCGATGGCCATGATAACTGCGTTGCCTTTGGCTTTGATCTCCGCCCAGAGCTTGGGATCGTCATCCGGAAGCGCGCCGGCCTTTAGTCGATACACGGTGGTAACGCTGGGCATGTTCTTCTTGAACCACATCGAAATTTGGTTGAGGAAGTGATCGGCGCCGGGGAAACCGTCGGAAACGAGATAGATCGTTTTTCCATCAAGAGTAGTGAGCCGTGGCGCCATGGGAATGAGCTCGATCGGCGGAGGCGTGCCCTTGGGATTCAGCGCTGAGATTTTCGCTTCGCCGGGAATTTTCACCGGCTTGCTCTTGGCGGAAGCATCGAGAGTCGAACCGGCCAAAAGCGCCGGCGACAATCCGAGCAGAGATAACATCTTGCGCCTATTCATGGCTTGCCTCCCGCGTTATTAACGAAGTCCGAGCGCCTGGAACGGACCAATCGATAGTTGCCGAAGCGGATGTTACGCCCAAAGTTTGAAGGTTTGCAACGAAACGGAGCCGAGATGCGGACTTGGAAAACATGGAAGAAGAATGCTGAACTGCGCAGAACAATTTGCCGGTCGAATGCAGGATGGCGGTTATTCGCCGCCATCCTGATCCGGTTTCACTAAGCCCACTTATCGATCGAAACGCTCATGCGATAGCTCATGTTCGCAATCTGGTGATAGGGGTTGGTCTGGCCGCCGCATACGACGAAATTGAACGCGTCGGCTCGGCCGTACTTCGGCACAACCGACTCGTCGGTGAGGTTCGCTGCAGCAGGTCCCATCGGCGGACGGCTGAATAGGCAGGATTTCAGCTGACCCACGGTTGCCGTCGCATTCTTCTGAAGCCAGTCGGCGAGATCTTCCTTTTTCTTGAAGCCGAGCTGGACCAGGCCGTTGGCGACAAGCGGATCGACTACGATCATTGCTCCGAAGATCGTCGCGAACGGGACGATGTTGCAAGCCATCGCTTCCTGGTAGTGAGGAATGGGCTTGATGCCCAGACCCCATCCACCCTGCGCTTGCTGAATGCCGAACCCGAAGAACAAGCTGACAACATTTTCTTCGGCTTTGAAGCCTTTCTGCACGTGCAAGGGTTCCCAAGGACTATCTTTCTCGTTCTCGGGAATGATGAGGTTGCTGTAATTGATTACGTTGCCCTGCGAGCCTTCATAGGTCTGGCCGGGTAGCCCTCCGTTGCATAGGTTCTTGGAGAGCAGCGTCCATGCGCGACCGATCGTAGAGTTGGGCTGAGCAAATGGGCCCATGGCGCCGATGCCGTAGTTCATGTTGAGCTTGTCGCGGATCGGGCCATTGATGACGGCGGCGTAGACCAGCGAGTTCGTCGAACTGAACATCGCTGATTGTCCGCTGGACGCAAGAGCCAGAATGGTGGGGAAGTATTCAGGTCTGGCGCCAGACATCACGGCGTTGATGGCGACCTGCTTGACGTTGAAGCTCCATGCAGGAAACGCGCCCTGCGCAGGAGTGAGTTTTCCGACTTCCTCGTCGGGCGAGTGGCTGGTGCCCTTGAGCATCGCATCGACTTTGTCCTGCGTAGGCAGGACGATGGGCATGAAGTCCGTCATGCCATTGTCCATGTAATATTGCTGCAGGTTGTCGAACGTGTCGGAGTACGTGGGCGGACCGACGGGAGGAGTGATCGTTCCCGTTTTCTTTTCGTCATCGGTGAGCGGCTGGGTGAGCGCGTCGACGACTTCCTTCATCAGTGGCTTGCCGGTGACGGGATCGTTGCCTTCGAGATAGGCATACATTTCCGCGTCCGTTTTGCCCCACACTGGATGCGGAGTGAAACAGATGCGCTCATCGGGCATCCCACGGCTCGCCGCGTTGGTCTTTGCCAGGTCTTTGAAGGCAATCGTGACCATTGGCGCGGTCGGGATGCCCATCTTCTCGTATTCCATGCAGTGACCGACGGTCGCTGGTGTGCAAGTGCTTCAATGGCCGATGGCCATGATGACCGCGTTACCTTTGGCCTTGACCTCGGCATTCAGCGCGGGGTCGTCCGCGGCAAACCCGCCAGCCTTAAGCCGGTAGACGGTGTTAACGCTGGGCATGTTCTTCTTGAACCAAATCGAAATTTGATTGAGGAAGTGGTCGGCGCCCGGGAAACCATCGGAGATGAGGTAAATCGTTTTTCCGTCGAGGGTGGTGAGGCGGGGCGCCATGGGAATTAG
>JASHRI010000431.1 GCA_030037435.1 Candidatus Acidiferrales bacterium
TTCGATTAGAAACCGATCTAAGTTGTAGAAAACAAACGACCGGGCCCAGTTCTAATCGCCAAACAACGATCCGACCAGGATCGTTGTCCCGAACCTACCCGCCGTGGCGGGCGGTGGGCGAGCATCGCGAGTCGAGGGATGATGCTCCTCCTCTGCGGTTGACTTCGATCCTGCGCGGCAGTACGCTCCGCGTCAAATCGCCCTCAAATCCTCGAGGGCGACGCTCCGCAGGGTTGCGGCAGGCCGGCAGGCGATTCCAACTTGGGGGAAACATGAGAATCGTTTGGAATATCATCGGGATCATTCTGGTGTTTTTCGGCGGAGTCTGGTTCCTGCAGGGGATCAACGTGATCCATCAGGGCTTCATGGCGGGACAGACCAAATGGGCGATCTACGGCGGGATCGCCTTTGTTGTGGGAGTAATTCTGCTGATCGCGGCCAACCGAAAGCGGCAGCAGACCCAGCAGCCGGCGCCGTAAAAAAAATCGCGGCTCAGTCGGAAGCAGAAAACGAGCGCGGCTGTTACAGCGCCCCGCGCCGCGGAAGCACGTCCACCCACTCCCCGGCTTCCAGGTGCAACCTCGATTCGTGCGCCACTAGAAAACAGTTGCTGCGCACCACCGAGCCGATGTCGCCCGATCCTTCCCAGAGAATCACTTCAACCACCGGCGCCGAGTCTGCAGACCGCGCCTCAGAGTTTGGCTGCACATCGGGCCAGCTCACGCGCGCCGGCAGAAAGTGCGCCACGCCTGCTTTTTCATCGACGGGATGTGCGAGCTTCGCCTTGAAAAATGGCAATGAGTGCGGCTGGCAACCGCTCAGCATCTCGATCGCCGGCACCACGAACAGTTCGAACGTGACCATGGTCGACACGGGATTCCCCGGCAAACCGAACACCGGCTTGCCGCCGCACCATCCGAATACCGCCGGTTTGCCCGGGCGAATCGCTACTGCATCAAAGAAAAATTCCGCGCCGAGTTCGTGCAAAACCTGTTCCACGAGATCGTACTTCCCCACCGACACTCCGCCACTCAGGATCAGAATGTCGCACGCGAGGCCGCGCTCGATTTGCGCGCGAAGTTCGGTCATTTCGTCATGAGCGCTGCCGAGGAGCATTGGTTCGCCGCCGGCCAGCGCCACCTGTGCCGCCAGCGAGACGCTATTGCTGTTGCGGATCTGAAACGGCCCGGGCGTTTGGTCGACGCTCACGAGTTCGTCGCCCGTCGAAACCACAGCTACACACGGCCGCCGCGAAACTGGCAGATTCGCCGCGCCCACTTCGGCCGCCATCGCCAATTCCGCGTAGCTGAGCCGGGTTCCGCGCGGAATCACCACTTCGCCCACGCGAGCTTCCGCTCCGGCGAGCACGTAATGCTGACCGGCTCGCACCAGCTGCTCCAGCACAATGAAATCGCCCTCGGCTTGAGTCTGCTCCACCATCACAACGGCGTTTGCGCCGCGTGGCACTGGCGCACCGGTGAGAATCCGCACGCACTCGCCCGCGCCCACCGTGCCGCTGAAAGCGACGCCGGCGCGGCTTTCGCCAATCACACGCAATCGCGCGCCGGGCGCGGCAACATCCGCGGAACGCACGGCGAAGCCATCGCGGATCGAACGATTGAACGGGGGATAATTGCGGTCCGCGGCTATATCTTCGGCCAGAATGCGGCCGATCGCGCGCGCGGGCTCGTGGCCAATGTCGATCGATTCGTTCGAAAGAGTTTTCGGATCAGGCGCGGCGGCGTGCGCGGTAAGCGTTTCGATCACCTTGGCGCGAGCCGCTTCAAAGGAAATCATGGGCTAAATCCACGAGGCGAGCCTGGTTCCTCGCGGGACGATCGTGGCATCTCGTTCAGGACCGGTCGAAATCATTCCAATTTCAAGCTGCAGCTCGTCGGAGATGAAATTCAGATAATCGCGCGCGGCCGTGGGCAGATCATGCACGTCGCGAATGCCGGGCGTCGGTTTCTGCCAACCGGGCAGCGTGCGATACTCCGGTTCAACCTGCGAAACGATTTCCACGTCGGGCGGCATCGCCGTCAAAAGCTGCCCCTTATGGCGATAGCCTGTGCAGACTTTGATTTCGGGCTGCGCATCGAACACGTCGAGCTTTGTCACGGCCAGCGACTCGATTCCGTTGAGCATCTTCGCGTAGCGCAGCACCACAAGGTCGAGCCAACCGCAACGCCTCGGGCGTCCCGTGACCGCGCCAAATTCGTTGCCTCTCGTGCGCACCGCTTCCGCATCCAGGTCGGGCATCTCTGTGGGAAAAGGTCCGCTGCCGACGCGCGTGGTGTACGCCTTCGTGACGCCGACCACGCCCGTCACGCGCGTGGGCGCGACGCCCAGTCCGGTCGATGCACCTCCGGAAATCGCGCTCGACGATGTGACGAAGGGGTATGTGCCATGATCGATATCGAGCATGGTCCCCTGCGCGCCCTCGAACAGCACGGTTTCGCCACGATCGAGAGCTTCGTTGAGCAGCACGGCGGTGTCGGCCACCAGGCCGCGGATGTGTGCGGCGATCTCGATGTACTGATCGGCCAGTCCGGCGGTTTCCAGCGGATGTCCATATGCCGCCTGGCTGAGCGCGTTCTTTTGCGCGATCGCGCGCTCCAACTTCGCGCGGAAACATTCGGGCTCAAGCAGATCGCACACGCGCAATCCGCGACGCGCCATTTTGTCTTCATAAGCGGGGCCGATGCCGCGCGAGGTGGTGCCGATTTTCGCCGCGCCGAGCGCCGCCTCCGAAGCGCGGTCGATTTCGCTATGGTAGGGAAAAATCAGGTGAGCGCGATTGCTGAGGAACAGACGGCCGCGAAATTCGACGCC